>NZ_JBSGZJ010000015.1:0-14591 GCF_053610925.1 Streptomyces sp. NPDC054847
GTGCACAAGTGCACCGGGCGCGCCGCGTCGTGAAACAGGGACTCAGCCGTCGAGCGACGTCATCACGTGCTTGATGCGCGTGTAGTCGTCGAAGCCGTACGCCGACAGGTCCTTGCCGTAGCCGGACTTCTTGAAGCCGCCGTGGGGCATCTCGGCGACGAGCGGGATGTGGGTGTTGATCCACACACAGCCGAAGTCCAGCGCCTTGGACATCCGCATCGCCCGCGCGTGGTCCTTGGTCCACACCGAGGAGGCCAGCGCGTACTCCACGCCGTTCGCCCACTCGAGGGCCTGCGACTCGTCCGAGAAGGACTGCACGGTGATGACCGGTCCGAAGACCTCGTTCTGGATGATCTCGTCGTCCTGCTTGAGGCCGGAGACGACGGTGGGGGCGTAGAAGTAGCCCTTGTCGCCGACCCGCTGCCCACCCGACTCGACCTTGGCGTGCGCCGGGAGGCGGTCGATGAAGCCGGTGACCTGGTCCAGCTGGTTCGCGTTGTTCAGCGGACCGTAGAGCGCGTCCTCGTCGTCCGGGGCGCCGGTCTTCGTCTCCGCGGCCGCCTTGGCGAGCGCTGCCACGAACTCGTCGTGGATCGACTCCTGCACGAGCACACGGGTGGCCGCCGTGCAGTCCTGGCCGGCGTTGAAGAAGCCCGCCACCGAGATGTCCTCGACGGCCTTGGCGATGTCGGTGTCCTCGAAGACCACGACCGGCGCCTTGCCGCCGAGCTCGAGGTGGACACGCTTGACGTCCTTCGCCGCGGAGGCCGCGACCTGGATGCCGGCCCGCACGGAACCGGTGATGGACGCCATCGCGGGGACCGGGTGCTCGACCATCGCACGGCCGGTGTCGCGGTCGCCGCACACCACGTTGAAGACGCCCTTGGGCGCGATCGCGCCGATGATCTCGGCCATCAGCACGGTCGAGGCCGGCGTGGTGTCGGACGGCTTCAGCACGACGGTGTTGCCCGCCGCGAGAGCCGGCGCGAACTTCCAGACGGCCATCATCATCGGGTAGTTCCACGGGGCCACCTGCGCGCAGACGCCCACCGGCTCGCGCCGGACGATGGAGGTCATGCCCTCCATGTACTCACCGGCGGAGCGGCCCTCGAGCATGCGGGCGGCGCCGGCGAAGAAGCGGATCTGGTCCACCATCGGCGGGATCTCTTCGGTGCGGGTCAGCCCGAGGGGCTTGCCGGTGTTCTCCGACTCGGCCGCGATCAGGTCCTCGGCCCGCTCCTCGAACGCGTCGGCGATCTTCAGCAGCACCTTCTGGCGCTCCGCGGGCGTGGTGTCGCGCCAGGCGGGGAAAGCTGCCGCGGCTGCGTCCATGGCGGCGTCGACGTCGGCCTGGCCGGAGAGAGGCGACGTGGCGTACACCTCGCCCGTGGCGGGGTTGACGATGTCGATCGTCCGGCCGTCGGCGGCGTCCTTGAACTCCCCGTTGATGTAGTTGCGCAGTCGACGCAGCTCGGTGGTCACTGTTGCCACCCCTCCTGTCGTGTCCGATGGGTGAGACACCCCACCCTAATCTCTTCGCGGACGGTTTCAACAGGCCCGCCACCCTCCAACTTCGGATTCAGTTAAGTTTCACCCCCACAACAACGAATTTCATCGCTCAGGGCTTGCCAGACAGACGAGTCGCGGTGCAGAGTGAGGTTGTGGCCAGCCGTAGCGCAGACTC
This sequence comes from Streptomyces sp. NPDC054847, assembly GCF_053610925.1. Taxonomy (NCBI): domain Bacteria; kingdom Bacillati; phylum Actinomycetota; class Actinomycetes; order Kitasatosporales; family Streptomycetaceae; genus Streptomyces; species Streptomyces sp. NPDC054847. The sequence goes on from NZ_JBSGZJ010000015.1 coordinate 1,685, forward strand.
CAGGAACGGGACCGCAGGTGGTTCGTCGACCCCGACGATCGACGCGGTCTCCCTCGCGATCATCGAACAGCTCCAGGAGGACGGTCGCCGTCCCTACGCCGCGATCGGCAAGGCCGTCGGCCTTTCCGAAGCGGCCGTGCGGCAACGCGTCCAGAAGCTGCTCGACCAGGGCGTGATGCAGATCGTCGCCGTCACCGACCCGCTCACCGTGGGCCTGCGGCGCCAGGCGATGGTCGGCATCAAGGTCGAGGGCGACCTCGACCCCGTCGCGGACGCGGTGACGGCCATGGCCGAATGCGAGTACGTGGTGATGACCGCGGGCTCCTTCGACCTCATGGTGGAGATCGTCTGCGAGGACGACGACCACCTGCTCGAAGTGATCAACAAGCGGATCCGTGCGCTCCCCGGCGTGCGCTCCACCGAGAGCTTCGTCTACCTCAAGCTCAAGAAGCAGACCTATATGTGGGGAACCCGATAGCCGTGAGCAAGGACCTCTCCAAGACCGCCTACGACCACTTGTGGATGCACTTCACCCGCATGTCGTCGTACGAGCACGCACCCGTGCCCACCATCGTGCGTGGCGAGGGCACCTACATCTACGACGACAAGGGCAAGCGCTACCTCGACGGTCTCTCCGGCCTGTTCGTGGTCAACGCGGGCCACGGCCGGCACGAGCTCGCCGAGACCGCCTACAAGCAGGCCCAGGAGCTCGCGTTCTTCCCCGTCTGGTCCTACGCGCACCCCAAGGCGGTCGAGCTCGCGGAGCGTCTGGCCCACCACGCGCCGGGCGACCTCAACAAGGTCTTCTTCACCACCGGCGGCGGCGAGGCCGTCGAGACCGCCTGGAAGCTGGCCAAGCAGTACTTCAAGCTGCAGGGCAAGCACACCAAGTACAAGGTGATCTCCCGCGCGGTCGCCTACCACGGGACGCCGCAGGGCGCCCTGTCCATCACCGGCCTGCCCGCGCTCAAGGCCCCCTTCGAGCCGCTGGTCCCCGGCGCGCACAAGGTGCCGAACACCAACATCTACCGAGCCCCGATCCACGGCGACGACCCCGAGGCCTTCGGCCGCTGGGCCGCCGACCAGATCGAGCAGCAGATCCTCTTCGAGGGCCCGGAGACCGTCGCCGCGGTCTTCCTCGAGCCGGTGCAGAACGCGGGCGGCTGCTTCCCGCCGCCGCCCGGGTACTTCCAGCGGGTCCGCGAGATCTGCGACCAGTACGACGTGCTGCTCGTCTCCGACGAGGTCATCTGCGCCTTCGGCCGGCTCGGCACGATGTTCGCCTGCGACAAGTTCGACTACGTGCCGGACATGATCACCTGCGCCAAGGGCATGACCTCGGGCTACTCCCCGATCGGCGCCTGCATCGTCTCCGACCGCATCGCGGAGCCGTTCTACAAGGGTGACAACACCTTCCTGCACGGCTACACCTTCGGCGGTCACCCGGTGTCCGCGGCCGTGGGTCTCGCCAACCTCGACATCTTCGAGCGCGAGGGCCTCAACCAGCACGTCCTCGACAACGAGGGCAACTTCTTCTCCACGCTGCAGAAGCTGCACGACCTCCCGATCGTCGGCGACGTCCGCGGCAACGGATTCTTCTACGGCATCGAGCTGGTGAAGGACAAGGTCACCAAGGAGTCCTTCAACGACGAGGAGACCGAGCGCGTCCTGTACGGCTTCCTCTCCAAGGCGCTGTACGACAACGGCCTGTACTGCCGGGCCGACGACCGGGGCGACCCGGTCGTCCAGCTGGCCCCGCCGCTGATCTCCGACCAGTCGACGTTCGACGAGATCGAGCAGATCCTGCGCGGCGTCCTCGCCGAGGCGTGGACCAAGCTCTGACCCCACCCCGCCCTCCCCGCACGCGGCCCGGGTACCTCCATCCGAGTGAGATGGACGGTGCCCGGGCCGCGTGCTTCCCGGTAGCCCGGCAAGGACTCCTTAGCGTGCCCAGTGACCGATCGGCCCTGCCTTCGTTCCCCCGTACGGGGGGCCGGAAATCTGATCAGAACCGAGGTGTACGTCATGGTGGCCCCGCCCGACAACGATGTGATCTGGGCTCGCTCCCTGCACCACGCCCACCGCGGCTCCCCGGCCCTCGTGGGCGTGTCGCTCGGCGTGCGGGAGGGCGAGATCCTCGCCGTGCTCGGTGCGCGCGGCAGCGGCAAGACCACACTGCTGCGGTGCCTGTCCGGGCAGCTCGTCGCGCAGCAGGGCGAGGTGTGGTTCAACAGCTCCCCCGTGCACACCATGCCCGCCCTGGTGCGTGAGCGGCTGCGGCGCGACCGCTTCGGCTGGATCGACCCGGAGCCCACGCTCGTACCGGAGCTCAACGCCTGGGAGAACACCGCCCTGCCGCTGCTGCTCTCCGGCGTCTCCCGCCGGGCGGCACGGACCACGGCGATGGAGTGGATGGAACGCCTGGACATCGGCGCCTGCGCGCGCAAGCGCCCCTACGCGCTGCTGCGGGCGGAGCAGCAGCGTGTCGCCGTCGCACGGTCCCTGGTCACCACCCCGTCCGTGCTCTTCGCGGACGAGCCGACCGCCTCGCTGCACAGCCAGGACCGCGCCCAGGTGCTGCGCACACTGATGGCCGCCGTCCGCTCGCACCGGATCACCATGGTGCTCGCCACCCACGACGCGGACGTCGCTGCGGTCGCCGACCGTACGATCACGCTCGCCGACGGGCGGCGGGTGGGATCCCAGGCGACCGCCGCCGCGGAAGGGCGGGCCGCGTGCTCGCTCTCCGTCTGACGCGCGGGTCGCATCCACTGGTACTGCTGCGCCGGCTCACGGTGGCGGCGGCATCGGCGGGTGTCGGCTTCCTGCTGCTGTGCACACTGATGCACGCGCTGTCGCATCCCGACGACCGGTCCTCTGTGGGCCGCCTGCTGTGGTGCGCGCTGCCCCTCGCCGCCACGGTGTACCTCGCGGTGGCCGTGGCCCGCACGGACCCCGGCACCCGGCCGCGCTCCGGCCTCTCCGCGGTCGGACTCGGGCCCGTACGCCTCGCCGTCCTCGCCGCGTCCTCCACCGCCCTCTCCTGCACGCTCGGCAGCGTCCTCGCGCTGCTGTTCTTCCTGCACCTGCGGGGCGACCTGACGGGGCTGCCGTTCGACGGGGCCGCGGCCGAACTGCTCTCCGCAGGAACGCCGCTGCCGCTGCCGGCCGCGCTCACCCTGCTGTCGCTCGTGCCGCTCGTCTCCACCGCGGCGGCCTCCGTCGCCCTCCGGCCGCGCCCCGCGGTCCCCGACGCCGAGGAGCCGGCCGGCGCCCCGGCCGGGCTGCCCTGGGGCGTCGCGCTGATCGCGGTGGGCCTGGCCGTCGAGACCTACGTGAGCGGAACGGAGGCCGACACCCGGCCGCCCGGCGTGCTGGCGGGCTGGGTCCTCACGGCGGTCGGCCTGTGGCTCGCGGGACCTGCCCTCACCCACCTGTGCGGCCGTCTGCTCCAGTCGGCCGGGCCGAGCGCGATCCGGCTGCTGGCCGGCCGCATCCTCATGGCGGAGTCACGGCGCATCGGCCGCCCCCTCGGCGTGGTCTGCGCGGTGGCCTCCGGAGCGGTGGCGGCCGTCGCCGTGTACGGCTCCGCCCCGCGCCCGTGGGGCCCGATGACGGCACTGGGCACGACCCTGGTCGTCGTGTGCACGATGGCGGCGCTGCTGACGGCGGCGCTGGAGTCCCGCCAGTCCCGCACGGAGGCGACCGCGGACCTGGTCCGGCTGGGCGCCCCGGCGACGGTGCTGCGGCAGGCGGCGGCCCTGCGTGCCGGGGTCCTGTTCATGGTCTTCGTCCCACTGACCCTGACCGTCGGCGCCCTGGCGGCCACCCCGCTGACCCGCTGAACCGTTACCGCGGGGCGTTGAGTCGCTGAGGCGCTGAGGCGCGCCGTCCTGCGCCGTCGAGCCGGCGGCGACGCTCTCTGCGCGTCCGGGCCGGGCGGCGGCCGGGGCAGTGCCGGGCGGGTCGGGGGAGCGAGGCCCGGCCCGCCTATCGTGGGCGCATGACGGCCACCCCGCACGACCGCGAGATCGAGTCCCTCGAAGAGTTCGACGACGCCGTCGCCCGCGGCTCGCTCGCCGGGCACCGCGTCCAGTCCGTGGATCTCACCGGGCGGACCGCCGACCTCCTGCGCGCCGACACGGCCTCCGCCGTGTTCCTCGGCTGCCCCATGGAGCCCGACGCCGCCGCCAAGGTCCGCGCGGACGGCGCCCTCGTCTTCCCGCCCGTGCCCGATCTGCCCTTCGACCCGTACAGCGGCCGGCTCTACTCCCCCGACGACCTGTTCGAGGGCCTCGAGGACGGCGGGTACGAGTCGACGCCCGACGCCCTGACCTACACGTGGTTCCAGCAGACGAAGGCCGACGGGGACATCTTCGCCTCCATGCTCCGCGCCGTCCACGACGACTCGATCTCCGACGCCCTGGACGAACACCTCGCCGGCGAGCGGGTGGTGGGCGTGATGGGCGGCCATGCGATGGGCCGCGGCACCGACGCGTACGCCGGCGCCGCACTGCTGGGCCGCGAGCTGGCCCGTGCCGGATTCACGGTCGCCACCGGCGGCGGGCCGGGCGCGATGGAGGCCGCCAACCTGGGCGCCTACGCGGCACCGCACCCGGACGGGATGCTGGACGACGCGCTGCTGCTGCTCGCCAAGGCCCCGTCGTTCCTGCCGTCCGTCTCCGACTGGGCGCAGGCCGCCTTCGAGGTCCGTCACCGCTGGCCGAGCGGCGGCGACTCCGTCGGCATCCCGACCTGGTTCTACGGCCACGAGCCGCCGAACGCCTTCGCCGGGCACATCGCCAAGTACTTCGCCAACGCCACCCGTGAGGACGGCCTGCTGGCCAGGTCGAACGCGGGTGTCATCTTCCTGCCGGGCGCCGCCGGAACACTCCAGGAGATCTTCGACAACGCCACACCGAACTACTACGAGTCGCGCGGCGGACCGACCCCCATGGTGCTCGTCGACCGGCACCACTGGACGGATCATCTGCCGGCGTGGCCGCTGCTGCGCTCACTCGCGCGCGGCCGGTCGATGGAGGCACGGATCGCCCTTGTCGACTCGGTCGAGGAGGCACCGGACGCGCTGCGGCGGCTGCTGGCGGACGCTCACTGAGGGGCGTCCGGTCCGAGCACCACCACCTCCTCGGCGGCGAAGACGACACCCACCGCGGTGCCCACGACCGGGGCCTGCCCGAGGGAGCACTCCGCCTCCAGCGGGGGCCCGCCCTCGGGGCGCAGCCGCACGGCCACGTGGCTCCCGCGGAAGGTGCGCGACTCGACCGTGCACCGCAGGCCCTCCGACGGGTCGGTGAGCCGAACCCCGTCGGGCCGTACGAGCACCATCCGCGCTCCCTGGGGCGACCCGTCCGGTACCGGCAACTTGCCCCACTCGGTGTTCGCGGCCGTGCCCTCGACGGTCGCCGCCACGACGTTGTCGAAACCGAGGAAGCGGGCCACGAACGCGGACGCGGGCCGCTGCCAGACCTCCAGCGGGGTCCCCGCCTGCGCGATCCGGCCGTCCCGCATGACGACGACCCGGTCGGCCAGCGCGAAGGCCTCGCCCTGGTCGTGGGTGACGGCGAGCACCGTCGTGCCCAGCCGCTCGAACAGGTCACGCAGTTCGACGACGAGCCGCTCCCGCAGACCACGGTCCAGCTGGCCGAGCGGCTCGTCGAGCATCAGCAGTCTCGGCTCCGGCGCCAGCGCCCTGGCGAGGGCGACTCGCTGTTGCTCGCCGCCGGACAGGGCCGCGACGGACCTCTTCCGCGCACCCGGCAGCCCCACCATCCGCAGCAACTCGTCGGTCCTGCGGGCCTGTTCCGCACGGTCCGCGCCGTGCATCCGCAATCCGAAGGCGACATTGCCGCCGACGTCCCGCTGCGGGAACAGCTGGTGGTCCTGGAACATGAGCCCCACCCCGCGCCGGTGCACCGGTACGCGCGCCTGGTCGGCCCCACCGAGCAACACCCGCCCCGCGTCGGCCTCCTGGAGCCCGGCGACCACCCGCAGCAGCGTCGACTTGCCACTGCCGCTCGGTCCGAGCAGGCACACGATCTCGTGCTCGGCGACCTTGAGGTCCACCGAGTCCAGCGCGGTGCGCGGCCCGAACCGTACGGTCACGCCCGCCAGTTCCAGCAGCGCCATCAGAACTCCTCGGTGGTGGACTCGGTACGGATGCGTTCGAGCAGCAGCAGCGCCGCCGCGCACACCACCATCAGGATGGTGCTCAGTGCCATCGCCTGCCCGTAGTTGAGCTCCCCGGGCCGTCCGAGCAGCCGTGCGACCGCCACCGGCAGCGTCGGGTTGTCAGGACGGGCGATGAAGACAGTGGCGCCGAACTCGCCGAGGGAGACGGCGAACGCGAAACCGGCGGCCACCGCCAGCGCCCTGCGCACCAGCGGCAGATCGACCTCGCGCCAGGCCCGCAGCGGGGACGCGCCGAGGACCGCGGCCGCCTCCCGCAGGCGTTCGTCCACGGCGCGCAGCACGGGCAGCATGGTGCGGACCACGAAGGGCACGCCGACCAGCGCCTGGGCGAGGGGCACCAGGATCCACGAGGCCCGCAGGTCCAGCGGCGGTTCGTCGAGGGTGATGAGGAAGCCGAAGCCGACGGTCACGGCGGAGACGCCGAGCGGCAGCATGAGCAGTGCGTCGAAGCCCCGGACGAGCCTGCCCGCCCGACGGGTGAGGGCGGCCGCGGCGAGACCGCCGACGGCTACCGAGATGGCGGTCGCGGCCAGGGCGTAGCGGAGGGAGTTCCAGACGGCTTCGATCGGCGGCACGAGGAACGCGCCGCCGGACGGGTCCACGGTGCCGAGTTCCCGGTAGTAGCCGAACCCGTAGCCGGCCGGGGTGTCGAAGGAACGCTCGACCAGCACCGCGAGCGGCGCCAGGAGCAGCACCACCACCGTGGTCAGGACGCCGCCGAGCAGCAGCCACTGAACAGCGCCGCGCGGCCGTCGCGCGGTGCGCGCCGGATCGACGAGCCGCAGCGCGCTCTCCCGCCGCCGCACCGTCCAGGCGTGCACGGCCAGGACCACGCCGACAGCCAGGAACTGCACCAGCGTCAGCACGGCCGCCGTCGACAGGTCCAGGAACTCGGCGGTCTGCCGGTAGATCTCCACCTCGAGGGTGGAGAAGGTGGGGCCGCCGAGGATCTGCACGACACCGAAGGAGGTGAAGGTGAAGAGGAAGACCATGAGGGCGGCCGCGGCGAGCGAGGGCACCAGCGCGGGCAGCGTCACCCGCCGCCAGGCGGCGAGGCGGCCCGCCCCCAGCACCCGGGCGGCCTCCTCCTGGCGGGGGTCGAGCTGCGACCACAGACCGCCGACGGTGCGGACGACGACGGCGTAGTTGAAGAAGACATGCGCGAGGAGGATCGCCCACACCGTGGTGTCCAGCCGGATCCCCCACAGTTCGTCGAGGAGTCCGCCGCGCCCCAGCAGGGCCAGGAACGCCGTACCGACGACGACGGTCGGCAGCACGAACGGCACGGTGACCACCGCGCGCAGCAGCCGCTTCCCGGGAAAGTCGAGCCGGGCGAAGACATACGCGCCGGGCAGCGCGATCAGCAGGGTCAGTGCCGTGGACGCCAGCGCCTGCCAGGTGGTGAACCACAGCACGTCGCGGATGTCCGACCGGCCGAGCACCTCGCAGAACCGGCCGAACTGCCAGGCTCCCTCGGCGTGGAGGCCGCGTCCGACGATCGCCGCGACGGGGTAGGCGAAGAAGAGCCCGAAGAACGCGACCGGACCGGCCATCAGGCCGAACCGTGCCGCGTTCCCGCGCAGGGATGTGCCTACTTCACGACGAGCGAGGACCACGACCGGACCCACTGCTCACGGTTCTTCGCGATGGTGTCCGCGGCGACGGTCTCGGGCTTCTCGACCACCGCGCCGTGCTTGGTGAACAGCTCGGGCAGCTTCGCGTCCTTGACGACCGGGTTGACGAACATGTTGAGCGGCATGTCCTCCTGGAACTTCTTGCTGATCAGGAAGTCCAGCAGCGCCTTGCCGCCCGCCTCGTTCTTCGCGCCCGTCAGCAGGCCCGCGAACTCGATCTGCCGGAAGCAGGTGCCGGTGGCCACGCCGGTGGGCGCCTCCGCGGGCTGCGGCTCGGAGTAGAGGACCTCGACCGGCGGGCTGGAGGCGTACGAGACGACGAGCGGGCGGTCGGCCTTGGCCTTCTTGCCGCCGGCGGAGCCGGAGAACTCCTCGTTGTACGCCTGCTCCCAGCCGTCGACGACCTTGACGCCGTTGTCCTTGAGCTTGTTCCAGTAGCCCTGCCAGCCCGACTCGCCGTACTCGCCGATGGTGCCGAGCAGGAAGCCGAGGCCGGGAGAGGATGTGGCGGCGTTCTCGACGACCAGCATGTTCTTGTACTCGGGCTTCGCGAGGTCGGCGAAGGTCCGCGGCGGCGCGAGCTTCTTGTCGGCGAAGAACTTCTTGTCGTAGTTGACGCAGATGTCGCCGGTGTCGACGGGCGTCACGCGGTGCTTGCCCTCGTCGAGCCGGACCTCCTGCGCGACCTGGTCGAGGCCCTTGGCCTCGTAGGGCGTGAAGAGGTCGTTGTCGAGCGCGCGGGACAGCAGGGTGTTGTCCACGCCGAAGAAGACGTCGCCCTGCGGGGAGCCCTTGGTGAGGATCTCCTTGTTGAGCGCCGTGCCGGCGTCGCCGCTCTTGAGCACCTTGACCGTGTATCCGGTCCGCGCGGTGAACTCCTTCAGCACGGCATCGGACGCCGCGAAGGAATCATGGCTGACGAGCGTCACGGTCTTCGGGCCGCTCGCCCCGCCGGACGCGTCCTTGTCCTTGGACTCCCCGCCGCACGCCGCGAGTACGCAGACGCCGACGGCGCCGACGAGTGCCGTGCGGACGGCACGCCGAAGCTGGCTGTTCATGATGTTGCTGACTCCCTACGCCGGTATGACCCGGATCAGGTCCGAGGGTCTGCGGCCCGTGGCCGTGAAGGCCTCGCCGCACTCTCAGCGCTGTGGTGCGCTCCCCTGTCGGAATGTTTCGTTGTTCAATTGTGCGAACGCACAGGGCACAGTATCAGCCACGGCCGACGGCCCTGCGGGTCACCGCTCCTGCGCCGCCAGCTGCCCGCAGGCGCCGTCGATCTCCTGGCCTCGGGTGTCCCGGACGGTGACAGGCACACCATGAGCGGCGATGGCCTCCACGAACGCCTTCTCGTCCTCGGGTCGCGAGGCCGTCCACTTCGAACCGGGCGTCGGGTTGAGCGGGATCAGGTTCACATGAACCCTCTTGCCCTTCAGCAGCCGGCCGAGGAGGTCACCGCGCCAGGCCTGGTCGTTGATGTCGCGGATCAGCGCGTACTCGATGGAGATCCGGCGGCCCGACTTCTCCGCGTACTCCCAGGCGGCGTCGAGGACCTCGCGCACCTTCCAGCGGGTGTTGACCGGGACCAGGGTGTCGCGCAGCTCGTCGTCCGGGGCGTGCAGCGACACCGCGAGGCGGCACTTGAAGCCCTCGTCCGCGAAGCGGAGCATCGCCGGCACCAGGCCGACGGTCGAGACCGTGATCCCGCGCTGCGAGAGACCCAGACCGTCCGGCTCGGGGTCGGTGAGCCGGCGGATGGCTCCGACGACCCGCTTGTAGTTGGCGAGCGGCTCGCCCATGCCCATGAAGACGATGTTGGACAGCCGGGCCGGCCCTCCGGGCACCTCGCCGTCGCGCAGGGCGCGCATGCCGTCGACGATCTGGTGCACGATCTCGGCGGTCGACAGGTTCCGGTCGAGACCGGCCTGCCCAGTGGCGCAGAAGGGGCAGTTCATCCCGCACCCGGCCTGCGACGAGATGCACATGGTGACCCGGTCCGGGTAGCGCATCAGCACCGACTCGACCAGCGTGCCGTCGTGCAGACGCCACAGCGTCTTGCGGGTGGTGTCGTCGTCGCACGAGATGTGCCGCACCACGGACATCAGATCCGGCAGCAGCTCGGTGGCGAGCTTCTCCCGGGCGGCCGCCGGGATGTCGGTCCACTGGGCGGGGTCGTGGGCGTACCGCGCGAAGTAGTGCTGGGACAGCTGCTTGGCGCGGAACGGCTTCTCGCCGATCGCGGCGACGGCGTCCTTGCGCTCGGCGGGCGTGAGGTCGGCGAGGTGCCGCGGGGGCTTCTTGGCTCCGCGGGGCGCGACGAAGGTGAGTTCTCCTGGCTTGGGCATGGTTCATCCAGTGTCGCAGACGGATTCCCGTGCCCTGCTGGCCTCGGCTTGGCTGACCGGTCCGGGCCCACGTGCTGTCGCCGCCGGGATGTCAGTCGCGGCGAAGGACGCCGCAGCCCCCTTCAAAGCGACAGGACACTCGCGGTGTTGTCCAGCTGGCGCACACCCGCTATAGAATCGAACACGTGTCCGATGTGTCTCGTCTCGCTCTCCTCTGATCCCTCCGCCGCGTTCAGGAGCAACAGCCGGCGCAGACGGACCGATGGATCGCCGGGAGGAACGGCGCGCCACCCTCGCCGCGCCGCGCGCCCGCCGCAACAGATCCGGAGCTCGTCACCGACGGGCCCATCGTGGGGCGAGTGGGGGGCGGCCACGCACACGAGCGGGCCGCCGGCCGGCGACATCCATGGTCGTCTGCCACGGCCACCGGCCGTACCCGTCGTGAGGAGCGCCCCCATCACACCAGCAGTGGACCACCGCACCGTTCTGCGCCGTCCTTCATGGCGATCAGGTTGGCCTGCACGTAGGAGATGTGGTTCTTGGAGTGCCAGTCGGTCGGGTAGTAGGTGACCAACCGTGATCGCTGGAACCGGGCCTGGATCTCCGGCACGAAGGCGCGGTATTGGTTGTCGGTGTAGTACCAGAACGAGTTCTCGTTGTAATACGCGACATGCGTCGGGTCCTGGTAGGCCCCCCGGCCGTCCGAGCTGGGAGTCTGGGTAAGGAGCATGCCACCGGGCGCCAGCAGGCGATACAGCTCGTTGATCAGTGGAATCTTCGCCGGTACGTGCTCCAGGAAGTCCACGGCGCGGAGCAGGCCGACAGAGTTGTCGGGCAGATCCAGTGGCTCAGGCAGCCTCGCAACGATGTCCACGCCGTCCCTGGGGTACTGGTCCACTCCCAGATAGCCGGGTGCCTTGCGGTGCGCCGCGCCGAGGTCCAGCGCGAGCAGCCCACGCCGCTTGGTCCAGGCGAGTGCGTTGGCCTCGATGTATTTGTCGTACAGGGCGACGGTCTCACGCTGGATATGCGCGTTGACCTCGGTGTCGCGCTGTGTGTTGTGGGGATGCAGCCGCTGCAGGTACAAGCAGCGAGGGATCCGGTGGAAGTCACCCGCCTGGAAAAGCCGGCACATCAAGTCCTGGTCGTCCAGCACCGTGCGTGTCGCATCGTACCCACCGACCTGCTCGTAGGTGTCCTTACGGAACGCTCGCACATGGTTGGGGGCGTACCAGATGTACGACACGTTGTGCGGCGCCGGTGCCATGGCGATGGATTGCAAGAGTCGGCGACCGTCGACCTCCACCTCCTCGTACTGCCAGCCGTGCGCCTCGTTGAAGCGCGTGTCGTCACGGCTTCCGTCCTCGGCGATCTGAGCGGTGTGGCTGTATACGAAGACGATGTCGGGGTTCTCGTCGAAGGCCGTCGCCAGTTCCGCCAGGCAGTCCTTTGCCAGCAGGTCGTCGTGATCGAGCTCGACGAGGATCTCTCCGCGTGCCAATTCACAGGCGCGGCGCTTGGCCGCTCCCACCCCCCGGATGTCGTCGGAGATCTCCACCCGGACACGGTCGTCGGGGCGTTCCGGCCTCCATCGCGCGCCGTTGTTGAGGAGCACGATCCACTCCCAGTCGGAGCGGGTCTGCGCTTGCAGGGTCGTAAGGCACTCGTCCAGGAAGCGGGGTCGATGACTGGGGGTGAAGACGGAGAACCTGGGGGTCGGGGTCATTTTCTCGTACCTGCCTGTGTGACTGTCGGTGCTGTGCCGGCAGCATCCCGGAAATGCTCCGGCGTGAGCTGTTGGAGCGACGGGTCGGCGCGGACGGCTTGGCCGAAGTCGGCCTCGGCCAAGCCGTCGTGTCCCTTCTTCGCCAACGCCCGTCCAAGGTGTAGACAGGCTGTGCCGGCCCGTGGGTTGGCGTCGACAATGCGCCTCAGAAGAGCGATCGCGTGATCGGTGTCACTCGACCCGAGCAGGATCGCCTTGTTGTACCGGGCGGATTCGAAATCCGGATCGATCGGCGCTACGGGCCTGGATTCAGCCGTAGGCGTGGTGTCGGAGTCCGCTGTGGCACAGCGAATCCAACCGCCACCACATGGGTGGCCACGACCGTTGCGGCGAGTCCGGTCAATCCCATCCGCTTCTTTATGGCCGTCTACCGAATCGATCCCGTAACGCGACTGAGTCGGCCGACGTGGGCAAACAGGCGGATGCGTGGGGAGGGTGTCCACGGTGGGTCGTTGCTCGGTGTGGCCTCGAGGGCCATCCGGCCTGACAAGGCTCGTGGCGCGGGCCTCACGGTGCGCATACCGCATAGACGGTGATTGTGCGTGCGTCGGCCGCGGTGACCTGCCAACCAGTAGCCGGGGAACCCCCGACAGGACGGTCGTTGATGATCTCGAGCTGGCCTGCCGCGTTGGTCTGGTAGCCGCCACCGACGGCGAATCTGCCGGCAGGGCACGAGACAACAGCGTCGCCCGTGTTGGTGGTAGCAGTGACGACCTGGCTCTGGGACCCAGGGCTCGCACCTTGGACGCCCTGATTCCCCTGATTTCCCTGCGGACCGGTTGCACCTTGGAAACCCTGGAAGCCCTGGAAGCCCTGGGGCCCTTCCGCGCCGGTGTCGCCCTGGAACCCCTGGTTGCCCTGCGCACCAGCATCGCCCTGGAACCCCTGGTTGCCCTGCGCACCAGCATCGCCCTGGAACCCCTGGTTGCCCG
>NZ_JBSGZJ010000015.1:14689-38571 GCF_053610925.1 Streptomyces sp. NPDC054847
AACCCCTGGTTGCCCTGCGCACCAGCATCGCCCTGGAACCCCTGGTTGCCCTGCGCACCAGCATCGCCCTGGAACCCCTGGTTGCCCTGCGCACCGGCCTCACCCTGGAACCCCTGGTTGCCCTGCGCACCGGCCTCACCCTGGTTGCCCTGCGCACCAGCATCGCCCTGGAAACCCTGGGTCCCCTGCGCACCAGCCTCACCCTGGAAACCCTGAGCACCGGTGTCACCCTGACTGCCCTGCGCACCGGCCTCACCCTGGAACCCCTGGGGCCCCTGCGCACCACCCCCGTCACCCTGGGGACCCTGTGCGCCGGTGTCACCCTGGAACCCCTGGTTGCCCTGCGCACCAGCCTCACCCTGGAACCCCTGGCTCCCCTGCGCACCAGCCTCACCCTGGAAACCCTGGCTGCCCTGCGCACCGGCCTCACCCTGGAACCCCTGAGGCCCCTGCGCACCACCCCCGTCACCCTGGGGACCCTGTGCGCCGGTGTCGCCCTGGAAACCCTGGCTGCCCTGCGCACCGGTGTCACCCTGGAACCCCTGGGGCCCCTGCGCGCCGATGTCGCCTTGGGGCCCTTGGGATCCTTGGTGCTTATGGTGCCAGCCGCCCCACCAGCGTCCCTCTCCTTCTTCGTCGTCGTGGTCATGGGCTTCCCACCGGGGGCGGGGATCGAAATCGGCACTGACGGCGCCATTCGGGCCTGGCACCCCGAGCGCGTAATCGATACGGGGCTCGCCGAGTGCATCGGCGAGGGCGGTTGCCGTTGACGCGAGGTTGACGACCACGCCAAGGCATCCCGCAGCCGAAAGCATCGTGGCGGTCTGGACCCAAGATCTGCGAAGCGACTTACGCTTCATCATTGAACCTTCCTGCAGAACTGGCAGCTAGTGCACGGACATTCACCGAATTCATTGAGGCACAGTGGCCCACCGCGCGCCGAGAGCCACGCAAGTCACGGAGGGCGCCTATTCATACTGTAGGAATGCCGACTTCAACCTGAGGCAACCTCAAATGAACTGTATCGCCCGCGAATTCGCATCTGCGGGCTCACGACAGGCAAGCGATAGCCATTCCTCCGTTCTTCCTTCCAATGGCGTACGCATATCCCGGCGCAGTGACGGCCGGCCAGAAGGAGAAAGCGCACGTGGCCCGACAGGTCGAGCTCATCCGCGGTTCACGCCTTGGTTCTGCTGAATGCGGGAGAAAGCATCAAGGCCGTGAGCGAGTATCTCGGTCACCCCCATCCATCGATGGTGTGCGGACCGGTGCGACACGAAGCCGCTCAACTGCCAAAGACCGTGGCATCACGGCTGGTTCGCTCGATATGAAGATCGACGCACTCTTGGAGCTGCGAATCATCCACAAGAACGTGAGAGATGCTGCCCACGAGGAACGATTCGGCGGGAACGAGGACGCCCACGACCTTCTCGTGGTGGAGCCGATTGACGTAGCCGCCGCTGACGAGACCCTCGGCCTGATGGATGAGGTTCTCGAAGAGGTCTACCAGTCACCCGCACGAGTGGCGCAGCGTCAGCAACGGTTCGAACGCGAACAGCGACGCAGGAAAGGCGACGAGACCACGCCTACGGACAGCGCTTCACCGCCTGCGAGTGAAGCTGTCGACGACGCTCCGCCATTTTGATCTTGGGCTGATGAGTACTCACGGGCCACAGATGGCCCAGGGCCCGTCCCGCACGCTCCGATCGCGGGTCGAGAATGCCCCCATGGACCACCTGCTGCATCTCGACCGCACGCTCGACGAGCTGGATCCGCCCCGCTGGACGGCTCCTGCCCCTGACGCGACCCACCTGGTCCGCAAGGTGCACGGACTGCGGCGCGTTCCGCTGGGCCGGCTCGGTCCGGCGGATCTGCGCACGCTCGTCACGCAGCAGGTGGCCCTGGCCCACGTGCTTCCGCTGGTGGTGCGCCTGCTCCTCGAGGAGCCGCTGCTGGACGCGTACTTCTACGAAGGAGACCTGCTGCTGGCCGCCGTCGAGGTCCCGGCCTCCGCCTGGGACCTGCTGCCGGACCTCGGCGCCCGCCTGCGCGCCGTGATCACGGCACTGCCGGAGGAAGCGGTCGCCGGCCTGCCTCGCGGCGCCGCCGAGGAGCTCGCCCGTTTCGCGGCTGGACCGCGGTCACCTCGCTGATCCGACGAAGAGGGCCCGCCGCCCTGCTGGACGACGGGCCCTCACGCGGATCCACGAGGTCAGCCCGACCCCACGAAGACCACCAGCAGCAGCCACACCACCGGCGCCGTCGGCAGCAGCGAGTCGAGGCGGTCCATGATGCCGCCGTGGCCGGGAAGCAGCGTGCCCATGTCCTTGATGCCGAGGTCCCGCTTGATCATCGACTCCCCGAGGTCGCCCAGCGTGGCGCTGACGGCGACGGCGAGGCCGAGGAGGAGACCCTGCCACCAGGTCCCCTCGTCGATGAGGAACTGCATGCACAGCGCCCCGGCGGCCATCGCGAACGACACCGCGCCGAGGAGCCCCTCGCGGGTCTTGCCGGGGCTGATGCGCGGCGCGAGCTTGTGCTTGCCGAAGCGCCAGCCGACCGCGTACGCGCCGGTGTCGCTGACCACGGTGAGCAGCAGGAAGGTGAGCACCCGCTCCGGACCGTCGTCCGCCGTCAGCATCAGCGCGACGAACGTCGCCAGGAAAGGGACGTAGAAGGCGGCGAACACGCCGGCCGTGACGTCCCTCAGATAGCCCTCCGGCCGGTCGGTCATGCGCCAGACGAGCACCGCGAGCGCGGTGAGAGCCATCGCCACCCATGCGCCCTCCGCCCCGCGGACATAGCCGGCGACGACCATCGCCGCGCCGCCCACCGCGAGGGGGACGAGGGGTGCCTTGATCTGCTTGCGCTCCTCGAGCCGGGAGGTCAGCTCCCACAGACCGACGACGACGGCGACAGCGATCACGCCGACGAAGACGGCCTTGACGAGGAAGAGGGAGACGACGATCACCGCGCCGAGCCCGACGCCGACCCCTATCGCCGCGCGCAGGTCCCGGCCGGCGCGCTTCTTCTGCGGCGGTTCGGGCCGGGCGGAGGGCTGCGGAGTGGGATCGCCCGACGGCGGCGGGGTGGGCATGGGCTCCTGCGGCATCTCGTCGCGGAACAGGGGGCCGCCCGGCCGAGCGGCCCCCTGGTCACGGTCCTCGCGGTGTTCGCCGCGGTGGTCCTCGGCGTCTCTACCTGCGTCGGGAAGGTCCGGCACGATGGGCATGGGGCGAGTCTGCTGCGCGTCGCGCCCATCGTATGCGGGACCCGCCGGGAGGGGCCCCTGGTCGGGCGGCGGCCATGCTCCGGCGTATCCGGCGCCGTGCGGGGCCCCCCAGGAAGAGTCGTTCATCAGACCTCGAGCAGCTCGGCTTCCTTGTGCTTGAGCAGCTCGTCCACCTGCGCGACGTACTTCGCGGTGGTGTCGTCGAGCTCCTTCTCCGCACGGCGGCCCTCGTCCTCGCCGACCTCGCCGTCCTTGATCAGCTTGTCGATCGTCTCCTTGGCCTTGCGGCGCACGGAGCGGATCGAGATCTTGGCGTCCTCCGCCTTGGTCTTGGCGACCTTGATGTACTCCTTGCGGCGGTCCTGGGTGAGCTCCGGGAACACCACCCGGATGATGTTGCCGTCGTTGCTCGGGTTGACGCCCAGGTCGGAGTCGCGGATCGCCTGCTCGATGTTGCGCAGAGCGGTCTTGTCGAACGGCGTGACGACTGCCATCCGCGGCTCGGGAACCGAGAACGAGGCCAGCTGGTTGATCGGGGTCAGGGCACCGTAGTAGTCCGCCACGATCTTGTTGAACATCGCCGGGTGCGCACGTCCGGTGCGGATCGCGGCGAAGTCATCCTTGGCGACCAGGACGGCCTTCTCCATCTTCTCCTCGGCCTCGAGGAGGGTCTCTTCGATCACCACTTGCTCCTGCGTGTCTTGAGGTTGGCCCGGCTCGTACCACTGGGCCGGCGGGACCTGCGTCGCGTATTGCCTGCACGGTGTCCGACCGGCAGGACTTTGTCCATCCCTCGAGGGAGCGCCCCCGGATCAGGCTCGGGTGCCCCGGTTGCTCACGAGCGTGCCGATCTTCTCACCCTTGACGGCCCGGGCGATATTGCCCTCGGTAAGGAGCTCGAAGACGAGGATCGGCAGGGCGTTGTCACGGCAGAGCGTGATCGCCGTGGCGTCGGCGACCTTGAGGTTGCGCGACAGCACCTCGCCGTACTCCAGCGCGTCGAACTTGACCGCGTCCGCGTTGGTCTTGGGGTCGGAGTCGTAGACCCCGTCGACACCGTTCTTGCCCATGAGGAGCGCTTCCGCGTCGATCTCGAGGGCCCGCTGGGCAGCGGTGGTGTCGGTGGAGAAGTAGGGCATGCCCATACCGGCGCCGAAGATGACCACGCGGCCCTTCTCCAGGTGGCGCACGGCGCGCAGCGGGATGTACGGCTCCGCGACCTGGCCCATCGTGATGGCGGTCTGGACACGCGAGTCGATGCCTTCCTTCTCCAGGAAGTCCTGGAGGGCGAGGCAGTTCATGACCGTGCCGAGCATGCCCATGTAGTCGGAGCGGGCCCGGTCCATGCCGCGCTGCTGGAGCTCGGCCCCGCGGAAGAAGTTGCCTCCGCCGATGACGACCGCGATCTCTGCCCCGTCCCGTACGACCGCGGCGATCTCGCGGGCGATTGCGTGTACGACGTCGGGGTCGACGCCCAGACCCCCTCCTCCGGCGAAGGCCTCACCGGACAGCTTCAGCATGAAGCGTCCGGACTTCTTGCCGTGGTTGTCGTCGCTTTGTGCGGCGCCCTGATTCATGGAGATCTCCTCGTGCACATGCGAAGAAGGCCATTGCCAGTGGGTCCTTGCGGTTTCCCGTACGGCAATGGCCTCCTCGTCAGATCTGCGATCGTCCGGCGCGAACACCGAGGACGACTGCTTCAGACCCTACCGGGGTCCGGTGTCCGTAGCGTACGGACTCAGATGCCGACCTTGATGCGCGTGAAGCGCTTCAGGGCGACACCGGCCTCGTCCAGAATCTGCTGGACGGACTTCTTGTTGTCGAGCGCGTACGGCTGGCCGAGGAGGGTGGCCTCCTTGAAGAAGCCGTTGACGCGACCCTCGACGATCTTCGGGAGGGCGGCCTCGGGCTTGCCCTCGGCGCGGGTGGTCTCCTCGGCGACGCGGCGCTCGGCCTCGACGACCTCGGCCGGGACGTCCTCGCGCGAGAGGTACTTCGGCGCGAAGGCGGCGATGTGCTGCGCAACGCCCTTGGCGAGCTCGGCGTTCGGCTTGTCCAGCTCGACCAGGACACCGATCTGCGGGGGCAGGTCGGGCATGGTGCGGTGCATGTAGGCGGCGACGTACGCGCCGGAGAACTGCGCGAAGCGGTCCAGGACGATCTTCTCGCCGAGGTTGGCATTGGCCTCGTCGACGTACGCCTGCACGGTCTTGCCGGGCTCGATCTCGGAGGCGAGCAGCGCCTCGAGGTCGGCCGGGGAAGTCTTGGCGACGTGCGCGGCGAGCGCGCCGGCGACGGCCTGGAACTTGTCACCCTTGGCGACGAAGTCCGTCTCGCACTTCAGCTCGACGAGGACACCGGAGGTGTTGTCCTCGGCGATGAGGGAGACGACGGCGCCGTTCTCGGCGGAGCGGCCCTCGCGCTTGGCGACGCCCTTCTGGCCCTTGATGCGCAGGGCCTCGACGGCCTTGTCGACGTTGCCTTCGGCCTCGTCCAGCGCCTTCTTGCAGTCCATCATGCCGGCGCCGGTGAGCTCGCGGAGCTTCTTGACGTCAGCGGCGGTGTAGTTCGCCATGTCCTTGAATCTCTCTCGAAAGTCGAAAGTCGAAGATCTACGGGTGATCGGCGGGGGCGATGCCCACTGGCACCGTCCCCGCCGTCAACAACCGAACCTGTGAGGTCAGGCCTGCTCGGCGTCCGCCGGCTTCTCAGCCTCGGCGGCCGGGGCCTCCGCAGCGTCGGCGGCCGGGGCCTCGGCAGCGGCCTCGGCCGGCTTGGCCTCGGCAGCGTCCTCGGAGTCAGCCTTCTTCTCGCCCTCGAGGAGGTCACGCTCCCACTCGGCGAGCGGCTCGCCGGCGGCCTTCTCGCCCGGCTTGGAGTCGCCGGTGGCGACGCCGGAGCGGGCGATGAGGCCCTCGGCGACGGCGTCGGCGATCACGCGGGTGAGCAGGGTGACGGAGCGGATCGCGTCGTCGTTGCCCGGGATCTTGTAGTCGACCTCGTCGGGGTCGCAGTTGGTGTCCAGGATCGCGACGACCGGGATGTGGAGCTTGCGCGCCTCACCGACGGCGATGTGCTCCTTCTTGGTGTCGACGATCCAGACGGCGCTGGGCACCTTCTGCATCTCGCGGATACCACCGAGGGTCTTCTCCAGCTTGGCCTTCTCACGCGAGAGGACCAGGAGCTCCTTCTTGGTGAGGCCGGAGGCGGCCACGTCCTCGAAGTCGATCTGCTCGAGCTCCTTGAGGCGCTGCAGACGCTTGTAGACGGTGGAGAAGTTGGTGAGCATGCCACCCAGCCAGCGCTGGTTGACGTACGGCATGCCGACGCGCGTCGCCTGCTCGGCGATGGCCTCCTGGGCCTGCTTCTTGGTGCCCACGAACATGATGGAGCCGCCGTGCGCGACGGTCTCCTTGACGAACTCGTAGGCGCGGTCGATGTACGACAGCGACTGGAGCAGGTCGATGATGTAGATGCCGTTGCGCTCCGTGAAGATGAATCGCTTCATCTTCGGGTTCCAACGACGGGTCTGGTGACCGAAGTGGACGCCGCTCTCCAGCAGCTCCCGCATCGTGACGACGGCCATGGCCGTATCTCCTTGGGTTCTCGGTTATGTCCTGACGCCCCGACGCGCCGTGCCGCAAGGGACCGAGGAGCGCGGCCACCGACCGATGAGAGTCTGGTGGCGGGGCGTGCGAAGTCGACCCGGTGACCCGGATCGCCAGAAGAAGTGTACGGGACCGCGGACGCACCGGGTGACGGCGCTGTCCACAACGGACCGGTTGTCCACAGATCCGGACCATGATCAACGGGGGCGGCGGCTTCCGGGGCACGGTTCCGTCCATGAACTGTGCGCTTTCCGCGTTTGTGATCTGGCGGATCTCCACCGTGCCTGTGCTTGTCGCGACGGCCGTGACGGCTGTGACAGCCGTGACGGGCTTTCTTGCACCGTCAGCACCGGGGCCGGCCCGTGCCGGGCCGGTGGTCACGGTCAGCGCCCCTGACCTTCGTACCGGCACCGGCCCTTCGCCGCACGAGCTCGACCAGCGTCTCGTCACGGTCGGTACGCCGGGCACCGGTGGTCCGACGTCGTCCGCGCCGGAAGCCCCGCCGCCCGCCACCCCGCCAGGACCGGCGGGCAGCCGGCACGCCCTCCCCACGGACACCGGGCCCAGGCAAGCGACTCCGGACCCGGACGCGCCACCGCCCGCGCGCAGCGATGACGGCCTGACCGCGGACGTCCGGCACCGGCCCGCGACTCCCGCGCGCAGCGGTGAAGGCCTCACCACGGCTGCGCCGGATCCGGACGCGCCACGGAGCTGGCCGGTCGGTGCGCCGCGGCCGCTCGTCGTTCGGGGGTGGGAGCCCCCCTCGTCCCCCTACGGCCCGGGGCACCGTGGCGTGGACCTGGCCGCGGCCGCCGGCGCGCCCGTGCGAGCGGCGGCCTCCGGCACGGTCTCCTTCGCCGGGTCGGTCGCCGGCCGGGGCGTCCTCACCATCACTCTCACCGGTACGGGTGACCCGCCGTTGCGTACGAGCTACGAACCGGTCCGCCCGCTGGTCGACGAAGGCACGGCCGTGACGGCCGGGCAGGTCGTGGCGACCGTCGAGCCGGGGGCCTCCCACTGCCGGGGCTGTCTGCACTGGGGGCTGCGACGCGGCTTGGCGTACCTGGACCCGCTGGCCCTGCTGCCGCCCTGGATGCTGCGCCGCGGACCGTCGCGCCTGCTACCGGTGTTCGGAGTCCCCGGCCCCCGCGCAGCCCCCGAGGCGCTCCCGCCGACGGCCGCCGCAGGGGCGGCGGACCTGCTCCACGCGACCTTGCTGCTGGCGGGTGGCGCGGTGGCGCACCGCGCCCTGCGCGGGCGACCACGCGATGCCGGGCCCGGCGCACGGTCCGGCGGGCCCGCACGCACACGGAACTCACGCCCGACGGGCGCCCGTCGCGGCGGCCACGCTCAGCCCCGCACGCCTCGCAGCACCATGGCGACGGCCGCTTCCGCGATGGCGTCGGGCTCCTCGGCCGCGCCGAGCTCGATACGGCGGACCGCCGCGTCGACCACGCCCTGAAGCAGCATCGCGGTCAGCCGGGGCCGCTCCTGGCCGAGCTCGCCGAGGGCCTCGACGATCATGGCGATCAGAGCCCCGTGCGCGGCGCGGATCTTCTCCCTGGCCCCGGCCTCCAGCTCGCTCGCCGAGATGGCGACGACGGCCCGGTGCCGCCGGTCACCGACCAGCTCGAGCTGGCGGCGCACATACGCCTCGACCTTGCCCTCCGGGGTGTCCGCGCTGCCCATAGCGGTCTCCACCTCGGACGCCCAGACGGGGAAGTCCACCGCGCAGAGCTCCTCGACGACCGCGGCACGCGACCGGAAGTACTCGTAGACGGAAGACCTCGCCAAGCCGGTGCGCTCGGCCAGGGCGGGGAAGGTCAGCGCCTCCGTACCGCCTTCGGACAGGAGGGAACGCGCGGCGTCCAGCAGGGCGCCTCGCTGCATCGTCCGGTGCTCGGCCACGGAGGCCGCTCGAATCCTGGGCACGCCACCACTTTACGGATCCCACCCGGGCGATCCCAGAGTCACCGTCCCACGTCGGCCAGCTTCGCCCGCAGCTGCAGCACCGACTTGGTGTGGATCTGGCTGACCCTGCTCTCCGTGACGCCGAGGACATTCCCGATCTCGGCCAGCGTGAGCCCCTCGTAGTAGTAGAGCGTGACGACGGTCTTCTCACGGTCCGGCAGGGTGTTGATGGCCCGGGCGAGGAGTCTGCGCAGCTCCCGGTCCTCGGCCACCTCGACCGGGTTGTCGGCGGCGGTGTCCTCGAGCGTGTCCATGAGGCTGAGGCGCTCGCCGCCCTCGCCCCCGACGTGCAGCAACTCCTCCAGCGCCACCACGTTCGCGAGCGACAACTGGCTGAAAACCGAGTGCAGTTCGTCGACCGTGATGCCCATCTCCTCGGCGACCTCGGACTCCGAAGGTGTGCGCCGCAGCTGGGCCTCCAGCGTGGCGTACGCACGCTCCACGGCCCGGGCCTTCTGCCGCACGGACCGGGGGATCCAGTCCAGGGCGCGCAGTTCGTCGATCATCGCGCCGCGGATCCGGGTGATGGCGTACGTCTCGAACTTGATCGACCGCTCGATGTCGAACTTCTCGATGGCGTCGATGAGCCCGAAGACTCCGGAGGAGACGAAGTCCGCCTGCTCGACGTTGGACGGCAGGCCGACGCTCACCCGGCCCGCGACGTACTTGACCAGCGGCGAGTAGTGCAGGATCAGCTGTTCCCGCAGCCGGCCGTCACCCGTGGCCTTGTACGACCGCCACAACTCCTCGAGCGACGAGGGTGCGGCAGGCCGCACGGTGCCACGGGCAGCGGGTGGCGCTGCCGCGCGGTCAGACCCGGAGGTGTGCTGGGGCATGCGTTGCCTTGAGCCGTTCTGCTGTGAAGGGAGCGGGAGGCCGCCTGGGCCGGGAACCCGGTGAGCGTAGCGTGACTGCACGGTTGCGGTGGGCGAAGGACCGGCTTACGAACCGGTGCGGGTATGCGCCTTCGTCCACACCTTCGAACCGGGGCAGGTATGCGCCGTCGTCCACACCTTCGAGCCGGGGCCGATGCCCCATGCACCGGCCCCTCCGGTCCCGTCGACTGGACTGCAGAGGTCATCGGCTTCACCTTTTCACCCGAATGCCCGGGGTCAAGTAACGCCTCGCCGCGCGTTCGAACCATGACGTCGTCTGCGCGTCAACTTCCATCCCTCTCCGTCCCGTTCCACGAATCCGAGTGAATGAAGTTCGTACAGCTTGCCGCGGGCCTCGTCGATCGTCGTGCCGCCTTCGCGGGCGACCTGGTGCACGGCGCAGGCACCCCGCGCGGGCAGCGCCTCGAGAACCCGCCTGGCGAGCGGGTCCAGCAGGTCCCTGGGCACCACGGGACCGCTGTGCGTCGGCGCCAGTTCCCCTATCCGGCCGATCAGTTCGACGACTTCCGCCGCGTCGGTGACCAGCACACTCTCGCCGCGCAGCAGTTCGTGGACGCCTGCCGACAGCCCGCTGGTGACCGGTCCGGGCACTCCTATCGTGTGACGGCCGAGCCGTTGGGCACTGCGCGCGGTGACCAACGAGCCGCTGCGGTACTCGGCCTCGACCACGACAGTGCCCCTCGTCAACGCGGCGATGACGCGGTTGCGCTGGACGAACCTGCTCGGGGTGGGATGGCCGCCCGGCGGCAACTCGCCGATTACGAGCCCCTGTTCGACGATGCGTCCGATCAATTTGCCGTGACCGCGGGGGTAGGCGACATCGACACCGCAGGCGAGGACGGCCACCGTGGCACCGCCGGCGGCCAGCGCTCCGCGGTGTGCCGAGCCGTCCACGCCGAACGCCGCCCCTGACACCACGACCCAGCCGCGCTCCGCGAGTCCGGCCCCGAGACCCGTGGCCATGTGCGCCCCGTACGGCGTGCAGGCCCGCGCCCCCACCACCGCGACCGAGCGCAGCGCCCATTTCCTCAGGTCGGGCCTGCCCCGCACCCACAGCCCGACGGGTGAGGCGTCCTGGAGGTCGTCGAGCTGGCTCGGCCACTCGGCGTCGCCCGGCACGACGAACCGGCCGCCCACCGCGTGCACGGCGTCCAGGTCCCGCTCCGGGCACACTCCCACCGCCCGGTCCCGCAGCCCCTGTACCCGCTGCTCGGAAACGCCCGTGAGGGCCCCGGCGGCGCAGTCCTCCGATGTCAGCAGGGCCAGTAGTCCCTCGGCGCCGAACTGGCGAAGCCACCGTCCGCCGTGCTCGTCCCCCGGTTCGAGGATGCGCGTCAACGCGGCGCGCGCCATCCGCTCCCGGTCGTCGGCGCCACGGTCCGGTGTCCGCGGCGTCATGGCCGGCCTCCGATCACCGCGACGGCCCCTGCCGGTACGCCCCGCGCGATCCCGGTCCGCAGTTCAAGGGCCAGGGCGACGTCGGACGCCTCCGGCCGGTCCCTGCCGGCGAGGTCCGCGACCGTCCAGGCGACTCTCAGCACCCGGTCCAGACCGCGTGCCGTGAGCAGACCACGGTCCACGTCCCGCTCCGCCGCAGCCAGCGCCCCGGGCGAGACCGTCCAGCGGGTCCGCAGTTCGTGGCCGGGGACCTCGCTGTTGACGGACCACGGAGTGCCGTCCAGACGGGCCGCCGCACGTGCCCGCGCCTCGCGCACCCGGTCGGCCACCACCGCCGTGGAGTCTCCGCGGCCGCCCTGGCCGAGCAGGTCGGACCGGCTCACCGGCTCGACCTCGATGCGCAGGTCGACCCGGTCCAGCAGCGGGCCCGACAGCCGGGCCTGGTACCGCCGGATCGCCGAGGCGGGGCAGTCGCACCCGGCGCCGTGCAGGGTGTGCCGCCCGCAGGGGCACGGGTTGGCGGCCAGCATCATCAGGAATCTGGCCGGCAGACGCACCACGCCCCCGCTCCTGGCCACGACCACATGGCCCGACTCCAGGGGCTGCCGCAGGGCGTCCAGCGCCTTCCCGGAGAACTCCGGCGCCTCGTCGAGAAAGAGCAGTCCACGGTGTGCGAGAGAGACGGCACCCGGCTTCGGCAGGCCGTTCCCGCCACCGACCAGCGACTGCATCGTCGCGGAATGGTGCGGTGCGCAGTACGGCGGTGTCCGCACCAGCGGCTGGCCCGGCGGGAGCAGGCCCGCCACCGAGTGCACCGCCGTCACTTCGAGTGACTCCCGGCGGGTCAGCGGCGGCAGCACACCGGGCAGCCGCTCGGCGAGCATGGTCTTTCCCGCGCCCGGCGGGCCCGAGAGCAGCAGATGGTGTCCGCCGGCCGCCGCGACCTCGAGGCCCGTGCGTGCGGTGTGCTGACCGGCGACGTCGGCCAGGTCCGGTCCGCCCGCCGCGTCCGCGGCGATGCCCGTGCCGACGCCCGCGCCCGGCACCAGCAGCCCCGCCAGCATGGGGTCGGGTCTGCCCTCCTCGACGGCCTCTTCGTCGGGCACCGGCTCGTCGGCGAGCACCGCGATCAACTGTCGCAGACTCCGGACGCCGAGGACCGAGATCCCCGGTACGAGTGAAGCCTCACCGGCTGTCTGCTCGGGCACGACGACCTGTTCGTACCCGGCCTCGGCCGCGGCGAGCACTGCGGGCAGCACACCTCGCACCGGTCTGACCCGGCCGTCGAGGCCCAGCTCCCCGATGAGCACAAGGTCGGCGATCTGCCGCGGGTCGATCCGCTCGGCGGCGCCGAGCACGGCGACGGCCACGGCGAGATCGAAGCCGCTCCCGCCCTTGGGCACGGACGCCGGGCTGAGCCCCACGGTGAGTTTCTTCTGCGGCCACTCGGCGCCCGAGTTCACCACGGCCGCCCGCACCCGGTCCCGGCTCTCCACCAGGCTCTTGTCCGGAAGGCCGACGAGCGTGAACGCGGCGACTCCCGGCTCCAGATCCGCCTGGACCTCGACCACTACGCCCTCGACGCCGACCAGGGCGACGGAACACGCGCGTGCGAATCCCATCAGGCCACCCCGCGGGCGTGCTCGACGACCGCGCGGCCGCGCCTGGGCAGCAGCACGCCGACGAGGTCGATGCGCACGCCGCCCGTTGGTGCGCCGCCGTGCCGCTCGAGCCAGCACTCGGCGAGCCGCCGCAGCCGTACCGCCTTGACCGGTGTGATCGCGGCCATCGGATGTTCGTACCCGCCGATCCTGCGGGTCTTGACCTCGCAGACGACGACCGTGTCGCCGTCGCGGGCGACGATGTCGATCTCCCCGGACCGACCGCAGCGCCAGTTCCTTGCCAGCAGCCGCATGCCGGACCTGGTCAGCAACCTCGCCGCCAGGTCCTCTCCGTACCGTCCCAGTGCCCCCGTCGCGTTCATTCCGGCACCACCTCCGGCACCGACTCTGACGCGTGGGACCCCTCAATGTGGATCTTGGTCGAAAGCTGTGGACAGCCCGCGGCGTGTGGGAAACCGCGTCACCCGCAGGAGTGGAATCAGCTGCCGGGAAGCTCGAGGTCGCTCTTGTTGAGCTCCTCGATGTTCACGTCCTTGAAGGTGAGCACCCGGACCTGCTTGACGAATCTGGCGGGCCGGTACATGTCCCACACCCAGGCGTCCGCCATCGAGACCTCGAAGAAGACCTCGCCCTGGACCGAGTGCACCTGCATCTCGTAGTCGTTGGTGAGGTAGAAGCGACGCTCGGTCTCGATGACGTATTTGAACAGCCCGACGACGTCTCGGTACTCCCGGTAGAGCTTCAGCTCCATCTCGGTCTCGTACTTCTCGAGGTCCTCGGCGCTCATGGCATGTTCCCCTTCAGCCTTGCGTCCCCCTATTGTGCGCCAGCCGCACTGGGGTCCTGGACGGTTTCCGTGTCCAGAACCACCGGCGCACCCGGGGGTCCCTCGTCGAGCAGCGTCCGCAGCAGCTCGGCGAGCCTGGTCGGATACACCGTCTCACGCGCCGCCGACAGTTCGGCGGAGGTCCACCATCTGAGGCCCGCGACGCTCCGCTGCTCGAGCTCCGTCAGCCCGCCCGGGGCGGTCTCGGTCTGTGTCGTACGCGCCAGGAAATACCATTCGTCCTGGTCCCAGCGCCGGCCGTCGAACGGGAACGAGCACTGGCGCTGCCACAGCACCGGCCCCAGTTCCACGTCGGTTATCCCGGTCTCCTCGGCCAGTTCCCGCAGCGCGGCCTCTTCCCGCGTCTCCTCGCCCTCCAGGCCGCCGCCCGGGGTGAACCACCAGTCGTCCGCCGGGTCCCCCGGCTCGTACCCGTGCATGAGCAGGATCCGGTCCTGCGGATCGAGCAGCACGACCCGGGAGACCTTGCGGAGCGGGGGCACGGCGCCCGGCCCGTCATGCGACACCGGAGACCTCCCTGTCCGCGCGCCGGCTGCGGCCGAGACGCCCCGCCACCGGCCCGTAGGCGGCCCCGCCGAAGATGAGGACGGCGCCGGCGACCACCGCGCCGAGCATGAGTTTCACCGGTCCGGGCTGCGACACTCCGCCCGGCAGTGCCTCGAACCCGGCGGGCCGTTCGACCAGGCCGCCGTCGAGCGGCCACGCCACGGCGTCCACCCGTGCGGAGACGGCGGAACGCGGGACCGAGCCGTGGCCGGGGTCCTGGAGGTGGGACCGTGAGTCGAGCGAACCCATCCGCTCGTCGCCGAGGAGGAACAGCTGCCCCTCGGGCACGCTCGCGGTGAACTTCTGCGACGCGGGCCCGTCGCTCTGGAGCAGATACGGTTCCTCGACGGCCTTGCCGTTCACGGTCAGCCGGCCGTTGTCGGCGCAGCAGGCGATCTCGTCGCCGCCGACGCCCACCACACGTTTGATCATGGGCATGTCGCCCCACAGCTTGTCGCGGAAGACCACGACGTCACCGCGGCGCACGTCCGCGCCGTCGATGCGCTCCGCCAGCACCCGGTCGCCCGCCTCCACGGTCGGCGCCATTGAAGCCGTGGGCACCGTGTACGGCTGGTAGACGAGGGCGCCCCACACGAAACCGCCGAGGAAGAGCACACAGCCGACGGCCACGGCCAGCCCCGACAGCGCGTTGCCGAGCCGGCCGCGGCCGTCGTCGTCACGTCCCGTTCCGCCCATCCCGGCGCTCCCCACCTCGGAGATACGACCCCCGGGACGTTCCCCGGGGATCGGCGATCTGGGCGGCACCCTACCCGGCGGTACGCCTGCCGGTCATCAGCCTCCTGCGCCACAGCACGACCGGCAGCGCGCCGGCCACCCCGAGCGCCGCGGGAGCGGCGGCGGGCAGCGCGGCGGCGGCAGCGTCGATCCCGGGCTGGTCGAAGGTGCCCGGCACGGGGAGCGTGGACCAGCGGTCCAGCGGCCATGCGACCACCACGGCGCGGCCCACGACCTTCTCGACCGGGACGAATCCGCGGTTCACGTCTTCCATGTGGTAGCGGGAGTCCTGGGAGTTCTGGCGGTTGTCGCCCATCACCCAGATCTTGTCGTCGGGCACCTTGAACGGCCCGAACGGCATGTCGTCGCAGGCGGAGCTGCCGGGGAAGATGTAGTCCCGCTCGTCCAGGGCCTTGCCGTTGACCTTGACCGGGCCGCCCTTCTTGCACTCCACCGTGTCGCCGCCGACCGCGATCGTCCGCTTGATGAGGTCCTTTTCCTCGGCGGACGGCATCAGCCCGATGAAGCTGAGGAACTTCTGCACGACGTTCGGCTCCGGCGTGGGCTCGCCCTCGAGCCAGCCGCCCGGATCGTGGAAGACCACGACCTCGCCGCGCTCGGGCTCCGACCCGAACCACGGGGTGAGCTTGTCCACGAGGACACGGTCGCCGCGCTGGAGGGTGTTCATCATCGAGTCCGACGGGATGGAGAACGCCTGCACCAGGAACGTCTTGATCAGCAGCGCCAGCAGGAGCGCGATACCGACCAGGAGCGGCAGTTCCTTCCAGAAGGACTTCTGCTTCTTCCGATCCGTACCGCTGCCCTCCGAGGAATCGCCGCCGTCGCCGGTCGCCGACGCCGAGTCGTCCGTCATGTCCGAGGGCGTCTCAGAAGACCCCTTCCGCTCCTCGGGATCGTCGTGCCCGGACCGTGCGCCGACCGCCACGTCCCCCACATCCACTCCTCACGCCGTGCGAACCGCCTGTGCCACAGCAGGTACAGGCCCACCACTCCCATAACGAGCGGGAGTTCCGCAGGGGTCGGGAGCAGGACCATCTGATTCCGGTCCTGGGAGGACACACTATTCGACGGCGGCTGTGCCGCCGTCCCCCCGGCGCGCCCGTCGGGCACGGACGCATAGGTCTCCGGCTCCTCCAGCCGCCGCCAGTGGTCCAGCGGCCAGGCGATCACGACGGCCTGCCCGACGACCTGGTCCTGAGCCACCGTGCCGCTGCCCTGCTCGTCGAGATGGAACCGGGAGTCGGCCGAGTCCGACCGGTGGTCCCCCATCACGAAGTACCGTCCCTCGGGCACCTGGACGTCGAACGTCATCGTCGAGGGCACGTCCCCGGGGTTCAGATACGGTTCGTTCAGCGGCACGCCGTTGACGGTGACCCGGCCGTCCTTGTCGCAGCACTTCACACGGTCGCCGCCGACGGCGACGACCCTCTTGATGAGATCCCGCTCGTCGTCCGACGGCAGCAGCCCGATGAACGTCAGGGCCTGCTTGACCTGCTTGACCACGATCGGGTCGTCCTGCTTCGGCTTCTCCTCCGGCGGCAGCCAGCCGCCGGGGTCCTTGAAGACGACGACGTCACCCCGCTGCGGCTTCGCGCCGAACCACGGGGTGAGCTTGTCGACCAGGACGCGGTCCTGGATCCTGATCGTCTGCTCCATCGA
Source organism: Streptomyces sp. NPDC054847 (assembly GCF_053610925.1). Taxonomy (NCBI): domain Bacteria; kingdom Bacillati; phylum Actinomycetota; class Actinomycetes; order Kitasatosporales; family Streptomycetaceae; genus Streptomyces; species Streptomyces sp. NPDC054847. The sequence continues at coordinate 31,225 of NZ_JBSGZJ010000015.1, forward strand.
GCCGGACGGGATGACGAACGCCTGCACCAGGAACGTCTTCAGCACCAGGGCGATGAGCAGCGCCACCGTGATCAGGAGGGGTATCTCCTTGACGGCGGAGCGGCGTCGCTTGCGTTTGACCTTCTGTGCCAGCCGGCGCCGTTCCGCACGGCCGGGCAGCGGCCTCGCGCCGTTCGTCGGCCGGGTCCCGGTCGGCAGCCGGGTGTCCGCCCGGTGGCTGGGACTACGCCCGCGGTTACCCATGGGCGCCGCCGGGGGGCGCGTCGGGCACGCCGGAGAACGCGCCCGTGGGGTCGATGCCGGACCAGCGGCCGACCGGCCAGCCGATCCAGTCCGCCCTGCCGACGACCATGTCGACGGGCACCATGCCGCCACCGGGCTGCCCGAGATGGTCGCGGGAGTCACGTGAGTTGCTGCGGTGGTCCCCCATGACCCAGAGCGTGCCCTCGGGAACGACGATGTCGAAGGCCACCTCGGAGGGCCCGCCGTCGGGGTGCAGATATCTCTCGTCGACCGGCACGCCGTTCACCTCGACCCTGCCCCCCTTGTCGCAGCAGACAACCCGGTCACCGCCCACGCCCACCACCCGCTTGACGAAATCCGTCTCGGCGGGCTCGGCGAGTCCGAGTGCGGCGAGCCCCTCTCGTACTACGGAACTGACAGGGTTTTCCGTCACCCCCTCCGGTACGAACGAGCCCGTGCCGTCGAAGACGATCACGTCTCCACGCCGGGGCTCCGCACCGAAACGGTACGCCAGCTTGTTCACCAGCACCCGGTCCCCGACCTGAAGGGTCGGCTCCATGGAACTGCTGGGGATCTGGAAGGGCTGCATCACGAAGTGGCTCAGCAGCAGCACGAAGACGGCGCAGGCCCCTCCGAGGACTCCCGCCGTGCGCAGGGACATCGGCGGACGGCGACCGCCGTAACGACGCGCGGAGCGCGACCCCTCTTCCTCGACCCCGTCCGCGGGGGTGGAAGAGCGGTCGCGCTCCGTGTGCTGTGCTTCGGTGTCCATCGAGGGCAGAGCCTATCCGGCCGCCCTGTGACCGGTTGAACCGAAGCGTCGTCGCGGCTGTGAGCTCAGGCTCAGTTGTCGCGCTTCTCCTTGATCTTCGCGGCCTTGCCGCGCAGCTCACGGAGGTAGTACAGCTTGGCGCGACGGACGTCACCGCGGGTGACGAGCTCGATCTTCTCGAAGATCGGGCTGTGCACCGGGAAGGTGCGCTCGACGCCGACGGAGAAGGAGACCTTGCGGACCGTGAAGGTCTCGCTCACGCCCGCGCCCTGGCGGCGGATGACGACGCCCTTGAACTGCTGGATACGGGAGCGGTTGCCCTCGATGACGCGAACGTGGACGTTCACGGTGTCACCGGGACGGAAGGCCGGGACGTCGCTGCGCAGCGAAGCCGAGTTGACGCTGTCGAGCAGGTGAGCCATTTTGGTCTGCTTCCTCGCCGATGCCACAGGTCATCAGCGGAATATCGGTATGAGATCCGGGGTGCCGGGTCGGGCGGGCGTCGTTCCCCCTGTGGCAGGGGCGCCGGCCGGACGTACAGCAGCGGCTTATTCTTCCACGGCCTCGGGCCTGCGCCAAAATCGGCCGCCGGGCTCGGGTGCCCAGCCGAGGATGGAGAGGGTCTCGCGGTCCTTCTTGTCGAAGGCCGCGGGGTCGCAACGCTCGATCAGATCCGGCCGGTTGAGGGCCGTGCGGCAGAGCGCCTGGTCCCGCCGCCAACGCGCGATCTTCCCGTGGTGGCCGCTGACGAGCACGTCGGGAATCTCGCGTCCGCGCCAGGTGGGGGGCTTGGTGTAGACGGGGCCCTCGAGCAGGTTCGCCATCGCGCCGGGCGCGAAGGAGTCGTCCCGGTGGGATTCGGCGTTGCCGAGGACGCCGGGAAGCAGCCGGGCGACGGCCTCGGTGATCACCAGCACGGCGGCCTCTCCGCCGGCGAGCACGTAGTCGCCGATGGAGACCTCGTGGACCGGCATCCGGGTCGCGTACTCGTCGATGACCCGGCGGTCGATGCCCTCGTAGCGGGCGGGGGTGAAGATCAGCCACGGACGCTCGGAGAGCTCGACGGCGACCTCCTGCGTGAACGGCCGGCCGCTCGGAGTGGGAACCACGAGTACGGGGCCCTGGGCGCCCGCCTCGTAGCCGCTCGCCACGATGTCGTCGAGGGCGTCGCCCCACGGCTCGGTCTTCATGACCATGCCCGGGCCGCCGCCGTACGGGGTGTCGTCGACGGTGTTGTGCCGGTCGTACGTCCAGTCGCGCAGGTCATGGACGTGGACCCCGAGCTGACCGCGGGCGCGGGCCTTGCCGACCAGGGAGACGTTCAGCGGTTCGAGGTACTCGGGAAAGATCGTGACGACGTCGAGCCGCATCAGGACTCGTCCTCCGAGGCGTCACGCGCGGAGGCGACCTCGGCCTCGGTGTCGTCGATCAGTCCCGGCGGCGGGGTGATCACGGCCCGCTGCTCCTCCAGGTCGATCTCGGCGACGATCTCCTGGACGAACGGGATCATCACCTCGCTGCCGTCGGGCCGTTCGACGATGAACAGGTCCTGCGAGGGCAGATGGCTGATCTCGGTGATCCGGCCGATCTCCGTGCCGTCCTCGAGCACCACGTCCAGGTCCATCAGCTGGTGGTCGTAGTACTCGTCGGGCTCCTCGGGAAGCTCCCCCGGGTCCACCTCGGCGATCAGCAGCGTGTTGCGCAGCGCCTCCGCGGCGTTGCGGTCCTTCACGCCCTCGAAGCGCAGCAGCAGCCGGCCGCTGTGCACCCTGCCGGTCTCGATGGTCAGCGGTCCGGCGGTGGCCGGGTCCGTGGCCAGCACGGCGCCCGGTCCGAGCCGCAGTTCCGGCTCGTCCGTGCGTACCTCGACGGTGACCTCGCCCTTGACGCCGTGGGCCCGGCCGATCCGTCCGACTACCAGCTGCACGCTCACCCCTCTGTGCGGCCGGACCGCCGCCGCTGGCGCGGGGTGGTCGCTTGCCGCCGTGGTTCCTCGGTTACTCAATTATCGGTTTGCGGACTTCGACGCGACACGACAAGGGCCGGGAAGAGCCGGAGCCCTCCCCGGCCCGAGCCGGTGTTCAACTGTTCAGCGGACCTGGTCCACGTCGACGAGGTCGACGCGGATGCCACGGCCGCCGATGGCGCCCACGACGGTGCGCAGAGCGCGCGCGGTGCGGCCGTTGCGGCCGATCACCTTACCGAGGTCGTCGGGGTGGACCCGGACCTCGAGCACGCGCCCGCGACGCAGGTTGCGGGAAGCCACCTGCACATCGTCCGGGTTGTCGACGATGCCCTTCACGAGGTGCTCGAGAGCCTCCTCGAGCATCCTCAGGCCTCGGTGGACTCGGCGGGCGCGGCCTCGGCCTCGTCCGCCTTCTTGTCGGCCTTCTTCGCCTTCGGGGTGATGGCCTCACCCTTGGCGTCGTCACCCTCGATGGCCTTGGCGAAGGCGTCGAAGGAGGCGCGCTTGTCTTCCTTCGTCGCCGGGGCCAGCAGCGGCTTCTCCGGGGCCGGCAGGCCCTTGACCTTCTGCCAGTCACCGGTGAGCTTCAGGATGGCCAGAACCGGCTCGGTCGGCTGGGCGCCGACGGACAGCCAGTACTGGGCACGCTCGGAGTCGACCTCGATGCGCGACGGGTTGTACGTCGGGTGGTACAGCCCGATCTCCTCGATGGCCCGGCCGTCACGGCGGGTACGGGAGTCGGCGACGACGATGCGGTAGTGGGGCTGGCGAATCTTGCCGAGACGCTTCAGCTTGATCTTGACTGCCACGGGAGTGGTGTCTCCTGGTCTTGACGTGGTTGGGCACAACGAGATGCCACGTGGGGTTGCGGTACTCGGGTGCCCGATGGACGCGTCAGCCGGAGGCGAGAGGGTTCCTGTGCGGCTGTCGAGTACAGCTAGCCATTGTGCCACATGCCGGCGACGGCTTTTCACCCGCCCGGGCATCCCGGCGGGCCCGTCGGCGCACGGCCCGCCGGCCGACGAGCTCGTCGGCAGCCTGCCCCCGCGGGCGCGGACGATCAGCTCGCCGCGCCCACTGCCTCCGGGATACGGAACGGCTTTCCGCACCCCCCGCAGACGATGGGCGCCTGCGCGAGGACGGACGGGACGACTCTGACGTTGCGGCCGCAGTCGCAGACGGCCTTGACCCGCACGCCGCCGCCCGAGGAACCGTGCCGTGCGGCAGGTCCGCGGAAGGTGCGCTTGGTGTCCGAGGCCGTCGCGGCGGTGTGCGCCTTGAGGGCGCGCTGCAGCCGTTCGATCGTGGGGCGGTACCGCCGCTTGGCCTCCGGGTTGAGCGCGACCAGCGAGAAGCCGCTGCTGGGGTGCGGCTCGTCCACATGGTCGAGGCCCATCTCCTCGGCAAGGGCCAGGAAGCGACGGTTGTGGTAGCGGCCGGCACGCGAGGTGTCACGGACACCTCGCGCGGCGGCGATGCCGTGGACTGCTTCGTGAAGCAGTCGCTCGAAGGAGAGCTCGGCGCCGCAGGCGGACGAGGACTCTCCGATCAGGGATTCGGGCGCGGCAAGGTCCGGCAGCTCGGGGTGGTGCCGCTGAATGTCGGCCCACGCCTGTGCCAGCTCTGCGGCGAGAACAGGTGGTGTCGTGCTCACGTCGTGATAACGAGCCGGACGGCCCGCGGGTTCCATTCCGGGCCATCCCAAATAATTTGCACGTACCAGTCAGTTGCTGTCAGTTGCCGTTGATAGGTCCTGACGAGGGCGGGTGCGTCGATCTACGGAGGATCTCCACAGCTCACACCAAGGTGGTACGTAGCGACCCGCCCCCGCCGGCAGGGCCGTCAGTAGGCCCGGGCGACGATCGCGACAGTACCCGGCGCGTCGTCCGCATCGGGCACCGACCCGTCCTCGGCCACGAGACAGCGCACCGAGACCGCCTGTTCCGCCAGCGTGGCCTCGCCCTCCTGCCCCAGCGTCGCCCACGGAATGCGGGCCCATCCGCCGGCGGCCGCCGCTTCGGCGGCCTCCTCGATGGTGCTGACGTCACTCGTGCGCGACTCACGGCGGGACCGGGACTGCTCGAGCAGCAGCGCCTGGTCGTCCTCGAGGATCTTCGGCAGCAGCGCGGCGAGCGAGTCCAGGCTCACCGGCTCCTTGCCTCCGGGGATGCGACGGGCCAGCATCGCGGTGCCCGCCTCCAGGTCCCGCGGGCCGATCTCGATCCGCACCGGCACGCCCTTGAGCTCCCAGTCGACCGCACGGCGACCGAAGGGGGTGTCGACGCGGTCGTCGACCTGGACCCGCAGGCCGGCCGCCGTGAGCAGTCGGCCGACCTCATGCACCTTGGCCACGGCCTCGTCGCCCTTGATGGCCATGACGACGACCTGGACGGCCGCGAGCCGCGGCGGGACGCGCAGGCCGTTGTCGTCGCCGTGGGACATGATCAGTCCGCCCACCATGCGGGTCGACACACCCCACGACGTCTGCCAGACCAGTTCCTGCTGCCCGTCCTTCGACAGGTACGACGTGTTGAAGGCCTTGGCGAAGTTGGTGCCGAGCTCATGGCTCGTGCCCATCTGGAGGGCCTTGCCGTCGCCCATCATCCCTTCCAGGGTGAGGGTGTTGATCGCTCCGGCGAACCGCTCCCTGGGCGTCTTGCGGCCGAGCACCACGTCGATGCCGAGGACGTTGACCATGAAGTCCGCGTAGACATCGCGATGGATGTGGGCGGCGTAGTCCCTGGCGTCCTCGTAGGTGGCGTGGGCGGTGTGCCCCTCCTGCCAGAGGAATTCGGTCGTCCTGAGGAAGACCCGGGGGCGCATCTCCCAACGGACCACGTTGGCCCACTGGTTGATCAGCAGCGGCAGATCCCGGTAGCTCTGCACCCATTTTGAGAAGTAGTCGTTGATGATCGTCTCGGACGTGGGGCGCACCACGACCGGCTCCTCGAGCTCCTTGCCCCCACCGTGCGTGACCACCGCGAGTTCGGGCGCGAAGCCCTCGACGTGCTCAGCCTCGCGAGTCAGGTAAGACTGGGGGATGAAGAGCGGGAAGTAGGCGTTCTGAGCGCCCGCGGCCTTGATGCGGGCGTCCATCTCCTGCTGCATCCGCTCCCACAGGCCGTAGCCGTACGGTCGGATGACCATGGTGCCGCGCACCGGGCCGTTGTCCGCCAGTTCGGCCTTGTTGATCAGGTCCTGGTACCAGCGCGGGAAGTCTTCCGACTGGGGCGTGAGAACGGGTGCCTTTGCCATGGCGGGCATCGTACGGCGATACGGGACCTACACGTGAATCGGCCAGGTTGTCCGGGGCGTACGCCTCGGGGCGCAAGCAGTGCCGCACAACCCCTGGACGTGGGGACGCCCGCGCAGTTCTCTGGCATACGGGGAAGCGCGGATCGTACGCACACGGGGGCTGACCTTCAGGGTATTACCGACCTCTCTGCGGATTGGGGCGCTTTCGATGACATCCACGCTCGTCCAGCACCGACCCCACAAGGCGTCGGCGACCTCTGCGGAAGCCGGCACACGCGCCCGGGACTGGGCCGAGATCCAGGAACGCATGCTCGTGCCGCTCTACGAAGCGGTCTACGAACGCCTCGAGGTGGGCGCCGGTACACGGCTGCTGGCCCTGGGTTGCGGCTCCGGCCTCGCCCTGCTGATCGCCAGGACCCGCGGTGCCACGGTGACGGGCGTCGACACCGACAGCGACCGTCTCGCCCTCGCCCGGGAACGGATGGACGGCAGTCCGACGGCCCGGCTGGTGGACGGCGGACCGGGCGACGCGGGCCCCGCCCGCCCCGCATACAACCTGGTCACCGCGTTTCAGCCGATCGGGTGCGGCGCGCGAGACGCGGAGGACCTGGAACAGGCGCTCAAGGACGCGGTCGGTCTCGTCGAGCGCAGGAGCCTCGTGGTGCTCACGGGGTGGGGCCCGCCGGAGCGGTGCGCCACGTCCGGGGTGCTGCGGGTGGCCGGGGAGCGCCGGCGTCCCGCCCACCGCGACGCCCTGGAGGACATCGCCGCGCGCGCGGGCCTGAACCCGGACGGCTCCGGCCGGGTGGCCTGCCCGTTCGGATACGCGGACGTGGACAGCGCGGTACGGGGCCTCATGTCGACCGGTCTCTACGACGCGGCCGTGCGCGAGACCGACCAGGCACAGGTCGGGAAGGAGATCACCGAGGCGCTCCACGACCACCGGCGGCCGGACGGGACGGTCTGGATGCCCAACGTGTTCCGTTATCTGATCGCCCGGACACCCTGACGCCCTGACCCGCGCACGACGAAGGGCCCGCGACCGTGGCGGTCGCGGGCCCTTCGGCTGTCGCTCTGGGGCGGTGGATCAGCCCGTGAACTTGTTGTACTC
>NZ_JBSGZJ010000016.1:0-38347 GCF_053610925.1 Streptomyces sp. NPDC054847
GGGGGGGCCCACCCCGTCGGCCCGCCCCGGGGCTGGGGGGGGGGGGGCCCCCCCCCCCCCCCGTTCCGCGCCGCACCGGCCCGTGCCCCGGCCCGTCAAGGGGAAGGCCTCCGCACCTCGCCGTCACCGCTGTCGTGGTGGGTGCCGGTCCGTGCGTCGGCGCAGGATGATCACAGCACCCAGAATGCCGAGGGCCCAGGCAATCAACAGGGCGCCCCACAGCGGCATGGTCACCTCGGGGACGAGCAGGCGGATCTTGACGCTCTCGCGGTTCTCGAAGATGAATACCAGCGCGACCGCGGTGATCAGAACGAACGGTGCGAGGCGGCGGACGCCAGGGCGGGAATGGAACGGTGTATGCGACTGCTGGTCGTCTGTTCTGCTCCGAGCCATGAGATCCCTCTCCATCAGGTGGCTCCGTCGCCGGCGTCCCCTTGCGGCACGTTGCCTGCCGCCGAGGGGGTCGGGACGCGTGCCACGGCACGTCGGGCAACGGGCTCCCTTGCTCTCTCAGAGGTTCGCCCCGGGCGCCCGTGACGGCCTCACCCGCAGAGGGTGATTGCGCCACAGGCCAAGTACCGCCGGGGAAGGTGCGGCAGGGCAGTTGTGGCGTTTCTCGGCCGCCGGACGGACCGAGCCGGGCCGGGATCGGCTCGGCAGGCGGCGCATCTCGGCCACATGCAGGCCCAGTACCGGCCCCCCGGGCGCCTTGCCGACGCCGGACCGGGCACGGACCGTTCGGCGACTGACTGAGCATCGCCTCCAGCGCTTTCGCGCGGGTCCCGCCCGGCATCGACGTCTTCTCGCTCCTCGTCGGCTGCTCACCGCGGACCGGAGTCACATGTGGTGAGCGCTGCGGCCGCCGGTGCCCCCTGTCGGGGCGAAGTCGTCCTTGCGGGCCGTGCACAGGCCCCAGATGACGAAGGTGTACATGGCGATGGCCACGATCGACCAGATCGGGTAGTACGGCAGCGACAGGAAGTTGGCGATGATGAGCAGGCCCGCCAGCGCCACGCCGAGGACACGCGCCCAGACGGCGGCCTTGAACAGGCCGATGCTGACGATGATCGCCAGTGCACCGATGATCAGGTGCAGCCAGCCCCACGTGGTGAGGTCGAACTCGAAGACGTAGTTCTGGGTGTTGACGAAGACCTCGTCCTCGGCGATGGCCATGATGCCGCGCAGGACATCGAGGATTCCGGCGATCAGAAGCAGGACGCCGGCGAACACCATCAGCCCGCTCGCCATCGCTGCCGACCGGTGGGTGTCCCGCTGAAGAGTGGTGGTCATGGTGCCTCGATTCGGTTCTCGCCGGTGATCTGTGCTGAGCACACTGCCCGGCGTGGCGGCGACCGGGAGTCAGCGCCGGATCGCCTTCCTGACGGTGGACCTGTCCGAGATCCACCGCGCGAGCCGATGCCGGCTCACGTCCAGTCATCATGATTCGCGGTGCGCGAAGGCGCTTCACCCGCAAGGGGTGAGCGATGCGGCGACCACCTGTGACCCCAGCACGTGGCCCGGTGTTCACCCCGGAGCGTCCCGGCCCTCCGGCGACGCGAGCCGGCTCGACGAGGCGTTTCAGAAGGGTGCCGAACTACGGGGCGTCGCAGGCGGTAACGGTACGCAGTCCCTGATGGCCGAGGCGGGGGCCGTGAATCACCCGTCGCGGGTGATGGCATCGCCGGTGCGCGTGCCGAAGCTGGGGTCACGACCGGTGCCGCACTCCGGCAGGCACCGTGGAGGGCCACAAGGAGTGACGATGGACAGCCATCTGTTCCTGGCGTACGACTACCCGGTGCTCGGCGCGTTCTGGACCGTGATGTGGATCTTTCTGTGGGTGATGTGGCTGCTGCTGCTGTTCCGCATCATCGTCGACGTCTTCCGCGACGACAGGATGAACGGGTGGCTGAAAGCGGCCTGGTTGATCTTCGTGCTGGTTGTGCCCTTCCTCGGCGCGCTGGTCTATGTGATCTCGCGGGGCAGGGGCATGGGCGAGCGGGAGCTGCGGCACACCCGGGAGCAGAAGGCCGCGGTCGACGCCTACATCCGCGAGACTGCCGGAGCCCGCAGCAGCACGGACGAGCTGGCCAGGCTGTCCGAGCTCAAGGCAAAGGGTGACATCACCGAGTCGGAGTTCCAGAAGGCCAAGGAGAAGGTCCTGCACTGACGCGGCGTCGGCCGCGGCCGTCACACCGGGCCGCGATGACCGGCCGCAGCATCACCGACCTGATCGAGGTCGTCACGGGCGTCGACGCCATCCGTCATCGATTCCTCCAGGTGCAGCAGGCGGCCCGGACACAGGTCCGCTCCTTCATCACCGCACCGTTCGTCGCCCTGCCTCCCGACGAGAACACGGCCGAGCCCATGGCCCTCGGCCGCGGAGTGCTCTTCCGAGCTGTGCTGGACCGCGCCGTGCTGGCAGAGCCGGGCATCGTCCAGGACGCGATCGATTCCCAGCGCAACGGCGTGCAACTGCGCGTCGCCGACCACCTCCCGATGAAACTGGTGCTGGCCGACGCCGACTTGGGCCTTGTCCCGCTCGCGGTCACGCCGGCCGGAGAGCCGGGCGCCGTGCTGCTGCACCCGCAGCGGCCTGCTGGACGCGCTGGACGCACTGTTCGAGACGGTTTGGCGAACGGCCCACCCGCTCGAGTTGTCGGGCTCCGCAGCCGAGTCCCCGCTCGACGTCGAGTTCGGTCCGCAGGGCCCGACCGAGCTCGACCGCAGGATCCTCGCGCTGCTCCTTGCCGGTCTCACGGACCTGACGGCCGCGACCCAACTCGGTCTGTCACCGCGCACGCTGCACCGGCGCCTGCGTCATCTCATGGACATGGCCGGAGTCCGGACCCGGATGCAGCTCGGCGCCCACGCTGTGCGGAACGGCTGGACGGAGCCCCTGTGAAGGAGGACCGTCACCTGGCCCGGTGCGGTCCACCGGAAATCAGGCCGGCGGGCTCCGGTGTCACGGGGCGAGGCTCCCCCGCCTTCGATCAGGACCTCACGCTGCCGCCGCGCGCAGCCTTCTCGCGCGGGGGCAGCGGCGTGACCGCCGGGCCCTGCGGCAGCAGTTCCGTGGTGACGAAGGCCGTCACGGCCGCCAGGATCACCACCGGGATCGTCTCCGAGTTCCCGAGTACGAGGACGACCAGGGCCACGCTGCAGACCGGAAGCCGCAGCGCGGCCGCCGATGCCGCTGCCATCCCGGCGGCGACACCGGGGATCACTCCGAGCCCAGGGAGCGGAGCGAGCAGCACACCTGCCGCCGCTCCCAGGAAAAGGACCGGGAACACCAGGCCACCGCGCAGGCTGCCCAGGCACAGGGCGTACGCGGCGGATTTGAACACCAGCACGGCCAGCAGCGCGCCGACACTCCAGGAATGCGGATCGGCAGCCAACGCGGCCAGTGTGGCCTGGCCGGACGAGGCGACCTCCACCGGCGTGCGGCCCGTGGCGACCGTATAGAGGGCCGCGCAGCCGCCGGCGGCGATGGCGCAGACCACCGTCCGGACGAAGGGTGCACCCGCCACGAAGGCGGCTGTCAGGCGCCCCCCGGCGATCACCAGGTGGACCAGCACACCGATGCCTACCGCCAGCACCATCGACCACACCACGTCCCCGGTGTCCAGACGCGGGGGCGATGTCGGGAAGTGGACGGTGAGACTGGCGGTGTCCAGCCCCGTCCAGCGTCCGAAGCCCGTGAACACGATCCCTCCGACGCCACTCGAGAGCAGCGCGGGCAGAAGGATGATGAACAGTTGGGGTCCGCCCACACCCGCCACTTCGATCAACAGCACCGCGCCGATGAGCGGATTGCCGAAGATCGCGGCGATGGCCGCCGCCGCGCCGGCCGCACCCAGCAGTGCGGTGCTCTCCGGGGTGGCGGGGGCGCGGACGAGATGCCGGAAGAGCAGGGCCAGCCCACCGCCGACTGCGATCAGTGGCGCCTCCGGGCCGAGGGCAGCACCGAGCGGCAGGCTCGCGGTCGCGGCGATGAGCACCCCGGGAAGTGCGGCTGCCGAGGCGCCTCCGGCGTGCAGGCCGTACGCGGGAACGTGACCGCCGGCGCCGGGCAGACGGGTCACGACCAGCCCCACGACGACTCCGGCGACGGCGAGCAGGGGCAGCGGCCACCAGGCCGGGGGGACGTCCCAACCCCATGCCTCCGGCAGCTTCGCCCACATCACATGCTCCAGCTCGTGCAGGGCGACGAGGAACCAGAACGCCGCCAGCGAGATCGGGATGCCGATCAGCGCGCTGAAGGCCAGGACCTTGCGGTACGCCGGCGTACGCAGGAGATCCCGCAGCCGTTCTGCCTCGTCGGACTCCGCGGGCTGCGGGGAGGGGGCCTTCGGCGCCGTCATGGGTTCAGTCCTTCCGGAAGCGGAACGAAGGGGTCACGGTTCACGCCGCTCCGGCGCGGAGGACGGTTCGCAAACGGCGGAGACCCGCCGTCGAGACCGCGACGGTGGCGACGAGGTCCGGCGTGGAGCGACGCCGCCCCCAGGCACCGCGCCGAGGAACAGGCCGGCCCGGGGCGGTTACTGCAGTTCGCTGAAGCGTTCGGTGTCCCGGGTGCGGCCCGCGACGATGATGGTGTCGTCGGCACGGACGACGGTGTCAGCCGTGGCGTAGGTGAAGCCTTCGCCCGGGCGTTTGATGGCGACGACGGTCAGTCCGAAGCGAGTGCGGATGGCGCTGTCGGCAAGGCGCTTGCCGATGACGTCCGCGGGCGGATTGGTCTTGGCCATGGCGAAGTCGTCCTCGAACTCGATGTAGTCGAGCATGCGGCCACGCACCAGGTGCGCGACGCGCTGTCCCATGTCGTGCTCGGGGTAGACGACGTGGTGCACGCCGAGCTGGGTGAGGATGCGGCCGTGGGCCTCGCTGATCGCCTTGGCCCACACATCCTGGATGCCGAAGGAGACAAGCAGCGAGGCGGTCAGGATGCTGGCCTCAAGGTCGGTGCCGATGGCCACGACGGCGCGGTTGAACTCGTGGACGGCCAGTTGCCTCAGTACGTCCTCCTTGGTGGAGTCCGCCCGAACGACATGGGTGAGGGACCCGGACAGCTGCTGGACGACTTCGGCGTCCTCGTCGATGCCGAGGACCTCGGCGTCCTCGTCGACGAGCTCGAGCGCCAGGGCGCGCCCGAAGCGGCCCAGACCGATGACCACGACGGAGTCGTTCTGGGCGATGCGGCGGGTGAGGTGGCTGCGGTTCCTAGCCAATGACGGGTCGCTCCTCGGGCAGGTCGTACAGGCGGACGCGCCGGCGCAGGGCGAGCGCGGAGGCCACCGTGATGGGTCCGAGACGGCCGATGAACATCAGCACGATCAGCAGGACCTGTTCGGCGGAGGGCAGATCCGCTGTGATACCGGTGGACAGGCCGACGGTGGCGAAGGCGGAGATGACCTCGAACAGTGACTGGTCGAGGTTGATGTCGGTGAAGACCATGAACATCACCGTGGATCCGACGACGGCGGCCACCGACAGCAGCACCACCGTCAGCGCTTGGCGCTGGGTGTCGCCGTGCAGACGCCGGTGGAAGATGTTGACCGCGCTCTCACCGCGTACTTCGGCGTACAGGACGAAGAACAGCACGGCGAAGGTGGTGACCTTGATGCCGCCCGCGGTGCCGGCGCTGGCGCCGCCGACGAACATCAGGACGTCCACACCGAGCCAGCTCGCCGGATTCATCTGCGCGGTGTCGACGCTGCTGAAGCCTGCGGAACGGGGCATCACGCCCTGGAAGAAGCCGGCCAGGAGCTTGCCGGGAACGTCGAGCGGTCCGAGGGTCGCCGGGTTGGTCCATTCGATCCCGGTGATGAACGCGCTGCCGCCGACCAGGAAGACCGCGCTCGCCCACATCACGATCTTGGTGTGCAGCGACCACGACATCGGCCTGCGCCAGCGGCGCCGGAGCTCGAACAGCACGGGGAACCCCAGACCGCCGGCGATGACCGCGCAGGCGATCGGCAGGCAGATCCACGGGTCGGTCACGAACCCCATCAGGCTGTCCGAGTAGAGGGCGAAGCCCGCGTTGTTGAACGCGGAGACGGCATGGAAGACGCCCAGCCACAGGGCCCGCGGCCACGAATTGTCGTAGCCGGTGGCGAAGCGCAGCACCAGCACCAAGGCCGTGACCGCCTCCAGCAGCAGACTGACCTTGACCACGCCGAGGACGACCGACCTGACCTCTCCCAGGCCCAGTGTCTTGGTCTCGGCCGCCGCGGTCAGACGGGCCCTCAGCCCGAGCCGGTGGGAGACGAGCACCACCAGCAGGGAGGCGAACGTCATGATGCCCAGGCCGCCGAGCTGGATCAGGCACAGGATCACGACCTGCCCGAAACCGGTCCAGTGAACCGGGGTGTCGACCACGCTCAGCCCGGTCACGCACACGGCGGAAACCGATGTGAACAGCGCTTCGAGCAGACTCGCGCCGCCGGGCCCTCTTTTGGCCACCGGGAGCATGAGCAGCGCAGTGCCGACACCGGCCGCGAACGCGAACCCGGCCACGACGACCTGTGCGGGATGCCGCAGACGCGGCCATCGCCGACTCACCACGGCAGCTCCGCACCGGTGCCGGAACACAGTTCGATCGCTCGCACCGGACGACGATAGCCATCCAAACGCGATCTTTACGCGAACGCCGCACTCTCATACGCGGCCCTGACGTCGTAGCGCCACCGTGTGCGTGGTGCCGCCCCTACCGTTGCGTCATGCCTCGTTCGCACACCCGGCCGAAGACAGCAGACCCTCCGGTGGCGTCCCACGGCCAGGGGGTTCAGCGGAGTCCCCGGAGAGAGTGTCCGTGACCGATCGCCGCATCTGATGGGCCGTTCTCGCTCTGACCTTGACCGCGACGGCCCTGATCATCGGTGGCTTTCTCGCCCGGGCCGTATGGCTCATCGGCATCGGCGCCTGGCTGGTGATCGCCGCCTTCCTGCTCGAAATGATTTACCGGCCCGGTCGGTACCCGGGCGAGCGGTGACCGAAAAGCGGCGGCGCCGCGGACCGGCCCCGGACGGTGCGCGTCACACGAGCCGGGCGGCACTGTGCTGCCTGACATGCCGTCGGGCACGGCGAGGACGGTCAACGGCAGGCCCGCGGCCCGCCCGGCAGGGCATGGCCCGGCCGGGCGAGCCGCGGAGCAGCACGGCTGGGGCGGCCCCGGCGCTCGGCTCGCCCACTCCGGATCAAGGCACTAGCGGCGGCGCAGCAGTCTTCCGCCGAGCCGCCTCAGGAAGGGGGCGGGCGACGGGTCCCGCCACTGCGGGCGGTCGGACCCGCGGAGCGGCACCAGCGGCATGAGGTAGCGCATGCCGGCACTTTCCATCGCGCAGAGCGGCGCTCCGTCGGCGCCTTCCACCGGGGCGAGCAGGATGCGGAACGGACGCGGCGGATCGCCGGGCAGTTCGGCCGTGAGCGCCGTGGTGTCCTTGCCGAGTGTCCTCCGGTACGCCACCACCTTGCCGTCCACCAGCACTTCGACCTCGCCACGTGCGCGCCGGAGCTGAACCGTGACGGAGTGCCCGTCCTGGTCCAGGTGAAAGCGCCAGCCGCGCGCCATGAAGTGCCTCCTGCGCTTGCCACGAGACGCTGTGGTTCCAGCGTAAGCAGGCGGAGGTGTCGCAGACGAGCAACGGTCTCAGCGGCGAAGAGACCGTGACGGCCGGGTTCGCCTTCCGCACAGCCCGTTTCGACGACAAGGGCACCAGGTCCGAGGACGCCCGCGCCATGGTGGTGCGGAACAGCACGACCGTTCACGGTGGCGTGGCGATCACAGGACCGACCGGTGCGGGCGCCCGCGAGGGCCGACAGCGGGCGCCATCCGCCTCCCGGACCACGGGAACAGGGCGCGGAACCGCACCGACCAGGTCGACCCCTTGGCGCAGAGGTCCCGCCGGGGCGGCCGTTCTCAGGGGCCCGGTACGGCCGGCCGGCCCGGCGTTCGGCGAAGATGGGGGTGTCACTGGTCCTCAGCACGCGAGGAGCGTCCGCGCAGATGCCCACTTCCGGTTCCGGCACGAAGCCGCCGACGATCGCCGATGTCGCGCGGGTCGCCGGGGTGTCGCGCACGACGGTCTCGCATGCCCTCAACGGGCTCGGCAAGGTCGATCCCCGGACCCGCGAACGCATCAAGCAGGTTGCCGCCGAGCTCGGTTACCGACCCAACCTGCGGGCGCAGCGGCTGCGGCGCGGGCAGGCCAGGGCCATCGCGCTCGCCTCGTCCATGCCGTTCGCGGTGGCCGGAGGGCCGTCCCGGCTCGGGTTCTACATGGAGGTCGCCGCCGCTGCCGCCGAGAGCGCCCTGCTGCACGACTACGCCCTGGTGCTCGTGCCGCCCGTGCAGTCCCGGTCCGCGCTGTACTCCGTCGACATCGACGGGGCCATCGTCGTCGAGCCCGACGTGGACGACGCGGCGGCGGCCCAGTTGAAGGAGCGCGGGTTGCCGTACGTGACGCTCGGCCGGCCGGTCTCGCCGGACGAGGACGCGCCGTACGTCGATCTGCGCGGCGGGCTCGTCGCCGAGCTGCTGCTGGCCCATCTGCGCGAGCAGGGGGCACGGCAGCCGGCCCTGATCATCGGCTCCGGCTCGCGGCATTCGTCGGTCGACGCCCGCGCCGCCTTCGAGCGGGTGGCGAAGGAGCACGGGTGGGCGCCGATCGTGGCGACCGCTCCGGAGTCGGGCGGCGAGCAGGCCGGCTACGAGCGGTGCGCGGCCCTGCTGGCCGAGCACCCCGGCATCGACGCCGTATGCGCGCTGGTGGACGCCTTCGCGGTGGGCGCGGTCCGGGCGGTCCGGGACAGTGGGCGCACCGTCCCGGACGACGTCATGGTCGTCACCCGGTACGACGGTCTGCGTGCCCGCACGTGCGAGCCGCCGTTGACCGCCGTCGACCTGCGCCTGGACCGGGCGGCGGCCGACGCGGTGGAGCTGCTGCTCGGGAGGTTGCGCGGCGACGCCGCCGCCCCGGCGGTGGCGACGGCGCCCGAGCCGCGGGTGATCGCCCGTGCCTCGTCGCTGCGGGGCACGGCCGGGCGGTGAGCCCGCCGCCGGGCCGGGCCCGCGCGCGGGGCAATGGGCGGTCCTGCGCGGGCCGTTGGGGCGGTCGGAGCGCCAGGGCTTCGTACGGTCAGAACCCCAGCATGAGGACCAGCCCGGAGAGCAGGGCGAAGACGAGCACGAACAGCCGCGTCCGCCGCGCGTCGAGCCGGTGGTGCACCAGGCGGCTCAGCCACGCCCCCGCCGCGATCGCGGGCACCAGGGCGAGGGCCCACCCGAGGTCCGCCGGGTCCCCCTCCCCCGTCGCGAACAGCAGGAGCAGCGAGGCGATTTCACCGACCAGGAAGCAGGCGGCGACGGTGGAACGCAGCTCGCCGGGCGGCCGGTGCTGGTAGACCAGCGCCAGCGGCGGACCGCCGACCCCCGTCGCCGTCTCCGTCAGGCCGGTCACCGCGCCCGCGCCCACGTAGGCGGCCCGTCCGGGCGTGAACGCGGGCGCGGCAAGGCTCACCACGGCCGCCAGCACGGTGGCGATGCCAACGAACAGGCCCAGACTGCGGTCGGGGATCAGCCAGAGCAACGCCAGACCGCCGGGCGTGGCGGCGAGCCTCGCGGCGGTGATCCAGCCCGCGCCGCGCAGGTCGAGCGAGGCCCGTTCGCGCCAGGCGACGTACACGTTGAGCGGGATCATCGCCGCGAGGACGAACACCGGGAGGAGGCCGGGATCGAGGAGGCCGGCCACCGGGGCGACGATCAGGGCGAATCCGAGTCCGCTGCTGCCCTGGACGAACGCGGCGGCCGTCACGGTGACGGCGAGCACGGCCAGAGTCTCGGTGGTCACCGTGCGGTGCTCCGTTCCCGTGCCGCCGTGGAGGTGGGGTGCACGCGGGTGATGGCGGCCCTGCCCACGGCGGCGCGGGCCGTTTCCGCCGCCTGACGCACCAGGGCCGGACCGTCCCAGCCGACGGGCGCATCGCGCCACAGACGTATGCGTCCCTCGACGAACACGGCGGTGATCTGGTCGCGGTTGCCGCGCCGTACGAGCTCCCACGGCAGGTCCCAGGAGAGCGCGAGCTCCGGGTTGGTGACGTCGACGAGGAGGAAGTCGGCGGCCAGGCCCTCGGCGACCGTGCCGGTCCGTGTTCCGAGGCCGACGGCGTCGGCGCCGCCGCGCGTGGCGTGCTCCAGCCACGTCCAGCCGGCCCCGCACGACGAGTCGCCGGTGACCAGCCCGTACGCGAGCCGCTGGGCGAACTCGGCTGCCTCGGTGAGCCGGAACCCGTCGCCCCGGGTGCCGTCGGTACCGAGCCCGAAGCGGATGCCGCGTTCGGCCATGGTGGTGGCGGGTGCGACGGCGTTGCCCTTCCAGGCGCTGGCGACGGGGTTGTAGCTCACCGCCGTCCCGGTGTCGGCGAGCAGGGTGAGCTCGCGCGGGGTGAGGAGGGTGGCGTGGGCGGCGAGCAGTTGGGGGCCGAGGGCGCCGATGCTGTGGAGGTGTTCGAGGGGGCGCAGTCCATGGCGTACGAGGGAGCGCTCGACACCGGCCAGGTGCTCGTTGACGTGGATCTGGACGACGGCCCCCGCCTCTGCGGCGAGGCGGGCGGTGTGCCGCAGGGTCTCCTCCGTGGCCGCCTCGGGGATGGAGACGGCGAGTGAGGGATGGATCAGCGGGTCGCCGTCGTAGCGGACGAGGTGCTTCTCGGCGCGGTCGGGGACGGACGGGTTCTCGTCGTCGGCGTCGTTGCAGACGAGTCCCAGCACGCAGCGGATCCCGGCGTCCCGTGCGGCGGACGCGACCACCTCGATGTCGACGTCCGCGCGGGTTCCGGCGTCGGCGACGGTGGTGAAACCGCCGCGGAGGGCTTCGAACGCCGCCAGCTTGGCCGCCACGTAGGCGGCTTCATCGTCCAGCGCGCCCTCCAAGGGCACCCAGACCCTGCGGAAGATCTCGGACGGTTCCCCGAAGGCGAGCGCGGATCCGAAGCTCTGCGTGAGGTGGTGGTGTGCGTCGACGAAGCCGGGCATCAGCAGGTGTCCGGGCAGGCGTACGGGGTCGAGGTGCGGGTGCCTGCGCGCCAGTTCCCCGGCGGGCCCCACGGCGCCGAAGGAGCCGTCGGCGACGACGACCGCGTGGCCGTCGGCGGGGCCCTCGGGCAGGAGGACGGCGTCCGGTACGAGGAGGAGCGGGCCCGGGCCGTCGAGGAGGTCGGAGGTGAGCTGGTTCATCGGTCGCTTTCCGTGCGGGCGGTGGACAGGCGGGCGGCGATGCCCGGCCTGACGTGGTGGAAGAGGATGTTGAGGACGGCGGCGACGAACGCGCCGACGGCCACGCCGCTTTCGAGGAGGATGCGGACGTTCGGCGGGAAGCCTCCGTACACGCCGGGGACGAGGATCGGCAGCAGGCCGAGGGCGAGGGCGACGGCGCAGACGAAGGTGCTGGTGTGCCGGTCGAGGTCGGAGCGGCCGAGCATCTGGACGCCCAGCACGGTGATCACGGCGAAGACCACCATGGCGGTGCCGCCGACGACGGCGGACGGGATGACGCTGATCGCGCGGGTCACGGGTGCGAGGAAGCCGATGGCGATGAGGACGACGCCGGCGGCGGCGGTCACGAAACGGCTGCGTACGCCGGTGACCCGGACGATCCCGATGTTCTCGCCGCTGGTGACCATCAGCGGCAGGCCGAAGAACCCGCCGAAGAGGGAGGTGAGCGCGTCGCCGCGGACGGTCTTGGGGACATCGGCGCGCTTGTCGATGTCCTTGCCGACGGCTTCGGCGTTGATGACGGTCTGGCCGGTGGCCTCCGCCATGGAGGCGAGGCTGTAGAGCATCAGCGGCAGCGCGGCGACCAGGTTGAACTGGGGTGAGCCGAAGGGCATCAGCTGCGGCAGGGTGAGCAGGCCGCCGTCGGCGGCGCGGCCGAGGTCGACGCTGCCGAGGACCGCGGCGAGGCCGGTGCCGGCGAGGAGTCCGAGCATCACGGCGAGCTGGCGCAGGATGCCGCTGGAGAGCAGATAGAAGGCGACGGTGAACCCGATGGTGGCCATGCCGAGAGCGAGGTTCGCGGGATCGGCGAAGCCGGGCTCGCCGGGGCGGCCGGTGACGAGGACGGCGCCGACCTTCACCAGGTTGACGCCGACGATGACGATCATCGTGCCGATGACGAGCGCCGGGAAGAAGGCGAGCAGCCGGGAGAAGACCGGCAGCACGACGAAGTAGAAGGCGGCCGTAAGGATGACGGCACCGGTGGCTGTGGGCAGGCCGTGCTGCTCGGCTATGGCGAGGAAGAGGATGAGCGGCGCTCCCCCGGGCAGCATCACGAACGGCAGCCGGGGCCCGAACTTCCACGGCCCGAGCGACTGGATCAGGGATCCGACGCCGGAGAGGACGAAGGCCGCGGAGAGCAGGTTGACGGTCAGGCCGGGGTCGAGGCGGAGGGTCGCGCTCATCAGGAAGATCGCCGAAATGGGCGTGGCGGCCATGACGAGGACGTGCTGGATCCCGAAGAGCAGGATCCGGCCGAGGGGGCGGGATTCGTCGACGGGGGGGGGGGGGGGGGGGGGGGGAGCTGGTTGTTCCGCACCGGGCAGGGTCTGGCGGGCACTGGTCACGTTCGGGCTCCGTTCGGGCGTTTCGGCACGTCGGTTATCAGCCGCGATCCGGCCCTGGACGGAGAGCCAAATCGATTTGGCCAAATCGATTTGGCCGCCAGTATCCGAGCGCGGTCGCCGACCGTCAAGGGGATGAGCGTGGTGTGCCGCGGACTCTGAGCGGCGCATTCGGCCGTGTCGCGCCGCGCGGAAGGCGCGGCGACCCCGTGTGCACGGGCCGCGGCACAGGACCGGCCGGCCTGGTCGAGGCGGCTGCTTCGTCCGAGCGCAGGACATGCGGGACACCGCATGCGCTGCCGACAACGCCCGTCCCATAACCTTTGCGTGGAGACGTCAGTCGCCCTGTTGTCCACTGCGAGGAGGCAAGGGTGCTCGGAAGGGGCACGCGGTTGCTCGCGGGCGCCGTGATCGTGGCCTGCGCGGTGCTCATCGGCCCCAGTGCACCGAGCGGCGCACTCTTCGCCGGGCCACTGTCCGTCGAAGCAGTCAAGGACGTCGTACCGAACCGGGTCATGACGTGGAACATCTGCAACCCCTGCGACACGAGCAACGTCGACCGGGCAGCGGAGATCGCCACGTACGCGCCCCAGGTCATCGGCCTGCAAGAAGCGTGCGTGCGTGACGTCGAGAGGATCCGGGTCCATCTGAGGCGCCGTCACGGGCTGGTCTACCACGTCGAGTACGGCTCGGTCCTCCAGAACTGGGGCCGCTGCGGCGGAGTGCCGTGGAGCCCGGGGGCCTACGGCCAGGCGGTCCTCTCGGCGGCACCGATGACGGACCGCGTCAGCGTGGAATATCCCGATGGGGGATCCGAGGACCGCGGGTACATGGCGGTCACCACCATGGTGGGCGGCAAGCCGGTCCGGGTCTTCAACACGCACCTCGCCGAACGCCGTCAAGAAGCAGTCCGGGCAGACCAGACCGGCGTGATCGCCGCCCAAGTGGCCCGGCACGACCGCGCGATCGTTCTCGGCGACTTCAACGCCGTGCCGGACGCGCCCGAAATCACCGGGATGCAGGCACTCGCCGCAGATACGGACCCGGAGTGTCTTCCCTCGTCCGCCGGCGCCTGCGAGGCCACCACCGACTGGCAGCGCAAGTTCGACTACGTCTTCCTGCGAGGCATCACCTCGCTCGAGCACGGTGTGCATCCCACCCCGCACTCGGACCACCACCTGCTGCACGCCGACCTCGACCTCGCTTGAAGACACCACGGCAACCCGTCGCCGCCGCGCCGCCGTTCGTCCCGGGCCGGGCGGCGCCGACGTCGACCCAACGGTGCTCTCGAATGCCTGCCGGTGCGGCGGGGAGATCGGACAGGAACCCGCGAGCCGTGATGAGTCCCCGGTGGCCGGCGGTCGTACTGTCGAACCCGTTACCGAGGAGGACTGCTGATGCGCAGCGTGACCTATTCGATGAACGTCTCACTGGACGGCTACATCGTCGGGCCGGACGGCAGCTTCGAATGGACGGCGCCCGACGAGGAGGTCTTCCGCTTCTGGACGGACGAACTCCGCCAGGTCGGCGTCCACCTGTTGGGGCGACGGCTGTACGAGACGATGCTGTACTGGGAGACCGCCGACCAGGATCCATCGCTCGACGACGCGATGCTCGAGTGGGCCGCGCTCTGGAAGCGGCTCCCGAAGGTGGTGTTCTCCACCACGCTTTCGGCGGTGCAGGGCAACACCCGCCTGGTCTCCGGGGGCCTGGCGGAGGAGCTCGAGCGGTTGCGGGCCGAGCCGGGGGAGGGCGAGATCGCGATCGGCGGCGCGACACTCGCGGCCGAGGCGGCCGCGTCGGGTCTGATCGACGAGTACCGGGCCGTGGTCTACCCGGTGCTGGTAGGCGGTGGCATTTCCTTCTTTCCCCAGCAGGAGCGCCGGGTGGATCTCGAACTCGTCGAGACCCGCACCTTCAGCTCTCGATTCGTCTACCTGCGCTACCGCGTGGCGCGCCAGCCCGTGCCTTAGCTGTTGCTGATGTCCGCACGGAAGGCGCGCCGGTAGGCGGCGGGGGTGGTGCGCAGGGCCTCGTGGAAGCGCCGGCGCAGGTTGACCGCCGAGGAGAGGCCGACCCGGCGGGCGATGGTCTCCACCGGCAGGTCGGTCTCCTCCAGCAGCGCGCGGGTGGCGGCGATCCGCCGGGCGAGCAGCCAGCGTCCGGGACTGATGCCCAGCTGTTCGGTGAAGCGCCGGGTCAGCGTGCGGGCCGAGACTTGGGACCGGAGCGCCATCTCGGCGACGGTGACCGGCTGGTCCAGCCGTTCGGACAGCCACTCCAGCAGCGGGGCCAGCGAATCGGTGACCGGTCCTGAGGTGGGCAGTTCGGTGTACTGCAGCTGACAGCCCTCGCGGTGCGGCGGCATCACCATCTGCCGGGCGATCCGCATCGCGTACGCGGCGCCGTGGTCGGCGCTCACCAGGTGGAGGCAGAGGTCCACGCCGGCCGCCGATCCGGCGCTGGTGGCTACGTCGCCGTGGTCCACGTAGAGCACCGCGGGATCGACCCGGACCCGCGGGAACAGGGAGGCCAACTCGGCGGCGCGGGCCCAGTGGGTGGCGGCCCGTCGGCCGTCCAGCAGCCCGGCGGCGGCGAGCACGAAGGCACCCGAGCAGATGCCGACGATCCGCGCGCCGCGCCGGTGGGCCCTGCGGACCACCTCGACCACCGACGACGGCACTTCGGTGCCGGGCGCCTGCTGCCAGCCGGGGATCAGCACGGTGTCCGCGTGTTCCACCGCCTCCAGGCCCGCCGTGACCATCAGGTCGTGGCCGAGCTGGGTACGCACCGGACCGGGGTGTTGCGTGCAGATCTCGAACGCGTAGCGGGCGGGGATCGCCGGGCCGTGGTCGGCGAACACCTCTGCCGCGCAGGCCAGCGGGAAGGTCGACTGCGGGGGGTGCAACAGGGCCACCACCCGGTGCGGAGCCGGGGACTTCGGTGGCGGACGAAGCGTCATGGCGCGAAAGTACCCCATCACGTCGTTCGAGACACTGGGATGAACGGATTGGTCTAGTCCAGCATCTGTACGGTGACCACCTCGCAGACGCACAACCGGACCGCCCGGACCGACCCGTCGGCCGCCCCTCCCCCGTTGTGGGACCGGCGCTTCACGCTCTACTTCACCGCCCGCACGGTCTCGCTGTTCGGCGACGCGATGATGCCCGTGGCCACCGCGCTCGCCGTCGGGGCGCTGTACGGGGTTTCCGGCGTCGGCCTCGTCCTCGGCACCTGGACCGGGACGTTCGTCCTCCTGGTCCTGTTCGGCGGGGTGCTGGCCGACCGGTTCGGCGCGCGCCGGATGATGGTCGGCGCGGACCTCGTCCGGGTGCTCACCCAGGGAGTGCTGGCTGCCGCGTTCTTCGCCGGCACGCCGCCGTTCTGGCTGCTGGTGACCATGGCGGCGCTGGCCGGTGCGGCCGTCGCGATGTTCCTGCCGGGAGTGAACGGGATGGTCCCGCTGGTCGCCCGCGAGCCGCAACGGGCCAATGCCACGCTCAAGGTGGCCGACGCGCTCGCCCATCTGCTCGGCCCGGCCTTGGCGGGCACGCTGATCGCCCTGACCAGCGCCGGGACCGTGTACGCGATCGATGCCGGCACCTTCCTGCTCAGCGCTCTGTGCCTGGCCCTCATCCGGCTCGCCCCGGCCGGCGTGCCCACGGACACCCCGGTCGGCGCCGACTCCTCTGCCCGCACCGGCAGTTCACTCCTTCGCGACCTGCGCCAGGGCTGGCAGGAGTTCCGCGCACGTACCTGGATGTGGGCCGTGATCCTGATCTGGGTGGTCTACGGCGTGCTGGTCTTCGGCCCGCTGGTTCCACTCAGCTCGACACTGGTCGGCGCCCGGCTCGGGCCGAACGCCTACGGCCTGGCGGTCTCCTTCCTCGGCGTCGGAACCGTGGTGGGCGGCCTGCTGGCACTGCGGCTGCGCCCGGCCCGGCCGCTGGCCGCAGGCGCGGCGGCGATGGCGCTGTACACCGTGCTGCCGCTCTGCGTGGCGCTGGACGCCGGCCTGCCGGTACTGCTGGCGGGCCATGTGCTCGGCGGCGGCGCCATGGCGTTCTGGTCGGTGATGTGGGCGACCAGCGTGCAGACCCACACCCCGCCCGCGGTGCTCAACCGGGTCACCGCGTACGAGCAGGCCGGCTCGGTGTCCGGGATCGCGCTCGGCCAGATACTGGCGGGGCCGGCCACCGCGCTGGCCTCCCCGGGGCGGCTGCTGCTGGTGTCGGCGGGCGTCTGCCTGGCGGGCTGCGTGGCGCTGTTCGCGACCCGGGCGATCCGCACACTCCGCCGCGCCGCACCGGCGGACGGCGGCAGGCCCGAGGCGCCGGGCGCCCCGGAAGAAGAACCGCCCGGCACTGGCTGACGCCGCGTGGAGACTCGGCGTTTCGGCCACCCGCCCCGGGAGGACACCCCGGGCACGGCACGGGTCGGTGCATCGGCCATGCTCCGCATCTCCCGCAGTCATACGGATTTCGTCGCGTCTGAAACACGTGTGTTCGAAATTCCGCCCCCTGTCGTTGACCCCGCGACAGCACCCGATCGACCAACCGACATCCAGGGGGACCAGTTGACCTCGGCCGACACTCACAGCAGACAGAACGCCGCCCCTCCCCCACCGCCACCGGCCGAGATCACGTACAGCGGCCAGTACTCGGTGAACCCGCTCGGCAAAGCGTCCTTGCGGAAGATGGGCGCCCGGATTCCCGCAGTACTGCGACGGATCGCCCGGATGTCCTGGGGCATCGACCGCCGGGCGGTTCAACTGCTGGTGGCCTGCCAGGTGGTGACAGGCGTGGCCGCGGCGATCCTGCTGGCCGCGACCGCCCGGGCGATGGAACCGATCCTCGGCACCGGTGCCGTGAGCGAACGACTGCGCACGGCGCTGCCGGCGCTCGTGGTCGTGGCCGTTGCCGCCGCGTTCGCCCGCGGTGCGGTTGCCGTGGCCACCTATGCCGAACGGCGGATCACCCCCAAGCTCACTACCCGGACGGACGTCGCCCTGGTCGAGGCGGTCTGCCGGGTCGAGGCGTCGGCGTACGCGGTGGACGGGTTCGCGGACCGGCAGGAAGCCGCTGAGATGGGAGTGCTCCGCACCCATGTGATGGTCACCGACGCCCAACGCTTCATGTCGGCCCTGATCCGCATGATCAGTGCCGGAAGCGTCCTGTCCGTACTCAACGTCCTTATGCTGCCGCTGCTGCTGCTCGCCGTCCTGCCGGCCGGGGTCGGCGCCGTCCTCAGCGCCCGCGTCGACTACGAAATCCACTACGCGAACGTCGCCGACCGCAAC
This sequence comes from Streptomyces sp. NPDC054847, assembly GCF_053610925.1. Taxonomy (NCBI): domain Bacteria; kingdom Bacillati; phylum Actinomycetota; class Actinomycetes; order Kitasatosporales; family Streptomycetaceae; genus Streptomyces; species Streptomyces sp. NPDC054847. The sequence goes on from NZ_JBSGZJ010000016.1 coordinate 17,915, forward strand.
GTGCGCGGCATGATGCGCTGGTGGTCGACCACCCCCAAGTACGGCGACGAGGTCCGGGCCAACGGCATGACGGACTACCTCCTGTTCTGGTACCGCTCCCTGTCCGAACGGTGCGACCGGCGAACTCTTTCCGCTGCCCCGCGGACCCTCCGCATCGCCCTGCTCTCCTCACTGGCCGGCGGCGTATTCCTCGTCGCGACGTGGGCCGCACTCGCCTGGCTGGCCGTGACCGGCCGGATCGAGCTCGCCATCGCCGCGACCGCGGTCGTCGCGGTCCAGACGACGCTCGCGGCCCTGTCCCAGGTCGTCATCAACGGCGCCGCCGTCTTCCACACCAGTCTCTACCTCACTGACATGCAGACATTCCTCGACGATGCCGGCGCGAGGGCGCCCAGGCGCGGCAACGTGACGATCAGCCCGCCCGTGGAGGAGATCCGCCTCGAGGAGGTCGTCTACCAGTACCCCGGCAAGGAGCAGCCGGCCGTCGACGGCGTCTCCCTGACCTTGAGGCGGGGGCAGATTCTCGCGATCGTCGGAGTCAACGGCTCCGGGAAGTCGACCCTGACGCGTCTGATCACAGGCATCTACCTGGCCGACAAGGGCCGTGTCAGCTGGAACGGCTCGGACCTGGCCGAGGTCGACCCGGCCACCGTCTGGAACGCCACCGGCCTGGTCCCGCAGATCTTCGCGCAGTGGCCGTTGCGCGTCCGCGAGAACGTCACCCTCGGCCAGCCCCGCACTCTCGACGACGGGCCCGTGTGGGAAGCCGTCGACGCGGTCGGCATGCGAGAGGCCATTGACGACCTGTCGGCCGGCCTGGACACCCTCCTCGCCCGCGAGATCTTCGGAGGCGCGGAACTGTCCGGAGGCCAGTGGCAGAGGCTGGCCTGCTCCAGGGCCCTGTACCGCCGCCCGGCGCTGCTGATCCTGGACGAGCCGACCTCACAGATGGACCCGCGCGGGGAACACCAGATCTTCGAGGAGATCAAGGCCATCGCCGGCGACCGCATCACGATCGTTGTCACCCACCGGCTCGAAAACACCAAGGTGGCCGACCACATCGTGGTCATGGAACACGGCCGCATCACCGAACAGGGCCACTATGACGACCTCGTCAACGCAGGCGGGACCTTCGCGGAGCTCCTGGAACTCTCCCAGGACCGCTAGGTGTTCCGTACAGGGAGCTCGACGCCGGCCCGCCGGGACCGGACGAAGCCGTACCCGCCGAGGACAGCGTGCACGTCGGTGATTCCGAGGGGGTGCCAATGCCGGCGTACTTCGCTCAGAATCCGGTCACCTGCGGTCGCTCGTTGCGATCTGTGGATTTACGGGCTGACTCTCGGTGATGAGCGCGTCGTGTCCACGTCACGGACGTCAGCTCCGTGCTGCGGCCCGCCTGGGTGGTGAAGCCCATCACCACGACGCTCACGCGGCCGACCGCGAGGGCTCGCCGGACGCCTTGCACATCCCTGGCCTGGAAGCGCAGGTGGGCGCCGAACGCGTCCGCCGCGACCACCGTGGTCATGACCGTTCCCGCCGGGGGTGGCCCGGTGCCGGCACCGGGCCGCCCAGCAGCAGTTGCTCATCCTCGCCGTGCAGCCAGCGACCCGTCGGCACCTGGTTCAGGCACGGCCTACCGCGGTACCGCAAGACTGGTTGCCGATGGAGATGTTGAGCTTGACCGTGTATCCCTCCGGGATGTCGCCACTGCCGTCCGGAGTACCGAGGTTGAAGGTTTCGTACGACTCGCCCGTAGACAGGTTGTCGACGTCTACACGCGTGCCCGATTTGTCATAGACGAGCACCTGTGCAGTTGCGAGGAGGCCGTCCTGGCGCTGGTCCTCGACCGCGAGAACCTCACCGTAGGGGTTGAAGCTTGCGATGGCGTTGCGAGTTGAATTGCCTACCTCGTACAGCATGGCCGAGGCACCCTCGCCATCGGAATCCTTGGGACTGTACACGTGGCTCGAAAGGCTACAGCTCCAGCCGACGGCGTGCGCCGTCGACGCCGGGCCGAAGACCACTGCCGACGCGGCCGCGACGCAGGCCAGCGGTATCCATCGCCTGACACTTCGTGTCCTCAAGGGGAACTCCTCCTTCTGTCCGCACTACCGTGAATCGGTGCGCCACAGCACCTTCCACGCAGACGGTTGGGTTGAGACCGCCATCCATCCAGTGGCGCCATCGTGTGCGCCCAACCATGTACAGACCTTGCAAGAACCTTGAATGACCCCCCGTGGGTCGAGCGGACCTTCGGCTGGCTGATGAACCACCGCCGCCTTGCCGGCGAGTACGAAACTCATCCGCACCGTTCCGGAGCGATGATCCGCCCCGAGGTGATCGACCTGATGACCCGCCGACTCACCCGCGGCCACATCGCCTGACCACACACATCGCACTCCACCGACGGATCCTCACACGCCAGCACGGGTCCACCCCTGGCTCGCGCCCGTTACCAAACACCCCAGCCAGGACGAAACGCTCTTTCAGGGCAGCGAGTCCACGAGGTTGCGCGCGCCGCGATCGCCTTCATGACCCTCATGCGAACCATCGCCTGGACAGGTTCGACGGACGTGTCCAAAACGAAGGCATACAAGGCGATGGGGCTCTCCGGCGTGCCCTGTCTCGTGTTCAGGGCGGTCTGTACGAATCTCTCCTGGACCCTCAAAGTGGACCTGGGCCGGGAGCTCGACCACATGGACGCCCAAAAGCTGCACCACCCTCGAACCGGTGCTTGAGGATCCATACATGGAGTGGGTGCCGTACATGGACCTGAGCTCGAGCTATCTCCACCTGGGGATCACCACGGTCCCTCACGATTCGCCCGCCTCTCGCGCGTCCTCGAACCGGACGCGCTCATCTCGGCACCGGGGGCGTCACCGAGCTCCCCGGGCGTAGCAGCACGACTGGATCGCGCGCCATCCGGTGCGCGTCCACGCATCTTCGTTCGTGACCACGCACTCTTCATTCAAGGGACGGGATGAGCATGTACGACTACGTCATCGTCGGCGCCGGATCCGCGGGCTGCGTGCTCGCGGCGCGACTGTCGGAGGATCCCGAGGTACGGGTGGCCCTGATCGAGGCCGGCGGCCCCGACACGGCGCAAGAGATCCATATCCCGGCCGCCTTCCCGCAGTTGTTCAAGTCCGGACTCGACTGGGACCTCGACTCCGAACCGGAGCCGAGCATCGGAGGCCGGCGGACCTACCTGCCCCGGGGCAAGGTGTTCGGCGGCTGCAGCTCGATCAACGCGATGATCTACATCCGGGGCAACCGCAATGACTACGACAGTTGGGCCGCGGCCGGGGCCACCGGCTGGTCGTACGACGACGTGCTGCCGTACTTCCGGCGTGCTGAGGACAACCAGCGCGGCGAGGACGCCTTCCATGGCGTGGGCGGGCCGCTGACGGTCAGCGACGGCAGGTCCGGCCATCCGCTCCCCTCCGCCTTCGTGCAGGCCGCCGAGCAGGCGGGACACAAGACGAACGACGACTTCAACGGCGAGACGCAGTTCGGCGTCGGGCGCTACCAGCTCACACAACGCGGCGGCATGCGATGCAGCACGGCCGTCGCCTACCTGCACCCCGCCTTTGAACGGCCGAACCTCACCGTGCTCCCCTGGGCCCGCGCCCACCGCGTGGTCATCGAGGGCGGCCGGGCGACGGGTGTGGAGGTGGAACGGGGCGGCAGCGGCGGTGCCGTCGAAGTCGTGCGCGCAACGCGCGAGGTGATCCTGTCCGCAGGTGCCTACGAGTCCCCGAAGCTGCTGATGCTTTCCGGGATCGGGCCCGCGGCCACCCTGTCCGCCTTCGGCATCGACGTCGTCCGCGATCTGCCGGTCGGACAGGGCCTGCAGGACCACTACATGACGCTGCTGAACTTCCGCACCGACCTCGAGTCGCTGATCAGCGCTGCGAGCCCGGACAACGCCGCGCTGCTGCAGAACGAGGGACGCGGCCCGCTGACCTCCAACATCGGCGAGGCCGGCGGCTTCTTCCGCAGCCGCGAGGAACTGGACGCCCCGGACCTGCAGTTCCACGCCGCTCCCGTGCTCTTCCACCAGGATGGGCTCGGAGCGGCCTCCGAACACGGCTTCGCCTTCGGCCCGTGCGTACTCGCCCCGACCAGCCGCGGCGCGGTCACGCTGCGCTCACCGCGCCCGGACGTCGCCCCCCGGATCGTGCACAACTACCTGTCGACGGCGGAGGACCGGGAGTCCATCGTCGCCGGCATCCGGATCGCCCTGGAGATCGCGGCGCAGAAGGCGGTTGCCGACATCGTCACGGGACCGTACGACCTGCCGGCCTCGGACTCCGACACGGAACTCCTCGCCTGGGCGCAGCGGTCCGGACAGACCTTGTACCATCCGACGTCGACCTGTGCCATTGGCACGGTGGTCGACCCCGAACTGCGCGTGCTCGACGTGCCGGGCCTGCGGGTCGTCGACGCCTCGGTGTTCCCGGCGGTGCCCCGCGGCAACACCAACGCACCCACGATCATGGCCGCGGAGAAGGCCGCCGACCTCATCAAGGCAGCCAACGGCGCCGAGGGAATCGCGCCGTGACACCGTCCGGACGGAGGTCGATCGGCCTCTGTGCCGACAGTGCCGCCGATTCTGGGGCCCCGTGACACGCTCCCACTGACAACGCAGTCGACACATCGCAGCGGGAAGAGCCCGCGAAACCGTCCAATCACACCCGCCGACTGGCCCCCTGGAAGCCGGCATGCCGGGTCCGCTGAGCACCGTCAGGGCCGGCAGTTCGGACTCGCCCCCCATCAGCCGATCCACCCACGGCGCGATGGCCGAAAGGCCGCCGTTGCGTCAGCTCCTACGCATACCCCGACAAGTACGGCGGGCAGAGTCGTCCAATACGACAGCCGCGAGGGGGAGCTGGATGTCACACGGCGTCAGGCTGGCACGGCAACGACGGGACCGTGACCTCCGCATACGTCACCGCGCCGGGCCGCCCTCCCCGAAGGATCTGCTGATCATCGGGGCGGGCGGGATGGGCCGTGCTCTCGCATCGATGTGCGCCCAGGACGCCGACGAGGCGGGCACACGACGGTGGCGGGTACGGGGCTTCATCGACGAGGACAGGGAACTCCACGGCACCCGGATCGACGGCCTGCCGGTCCTCGGCGGGCTGGAGGCCGTCGGCCGCTGCCCGAGCGCGGATCTGGTGATCTCGATCTGCCATGTCGACCATCAGGGCGCACGCCGCAGGATCGTTCAGGCACTGGGACTCCCGCCGCACCGGTACCCGACGATCGTTCACCGCACAGCAGTGGTTGATCCCAGTTGCACCGTGGGACACGGCACGGTGCTGATGCCGATGGTGTGTGTCCTGCCGGGCGTGACGATCGGCGATCACGTGATCGTCCGGCCGCACACCATGATGGCGGCTGACGTCGTGGTCCGGGATTACGGCACCGTCGCGGCCCAGGTGTTCCTCGGGCGGCATGCTGTGGTGGAGGACAACGCCTACGTCGGTGCGGGTACGAAGGTCAGGGAGTACGCCTCCGTGGGGTCATCGTCCGTCGTCGGCATGGGGTCGCTCGTCCTCGGCCACGTTCCTCCGGGGGAGATGTGGGCGGGAACCCCCCTGAGACGTCTCGCCCCGGCCTCCCGGCTCACAGATCGCGGTCCGACATGACCTTCTGCTCGGCCTGCTCCACAGCGAACCGCCCGGCCGGGTCACCGCCGGCGCGCTCCACGGCACCGCGTACCAGGGCAAGATAAAAGAGGGTCGGCGCGCAGGGCGTCCACCGCTCCTCCGGCTCGTCCGCGATGAAGCCGAACACCGACTCCGGGTCCGCGTCCACGAACTCGAACCGGTCGTGCTCCCATTTGTCGGTGACACCTCGCGTCCAGCGAAGACGCAGCGTCGGCTCGTCGAGCTCGGGCACCACCGCGCGGAAGAACGCCGCCCACTGGTGGTTGACCAGATCGAGCCCGAACCCGAGCAGTTCAACCTGGGTCTTGTCCCCGTCATGCACGGCGAGCTCCTCGAAGAGGGCGCGGCGCGCCACCGCGTGCAGGCTGATTGGGCTGCCGTCCCGAGGCAGGTCGTGCTGCCGGGCCAGGCCCTCGTTGGCGGAGGAGTTCCACCGCGCGCTGTTCGGACCGGCAACCTGGGCGCTGCGCCGGGAGAACAGCATCTTGCCGTCCTTGCCGGTCTCCAGCGCCACGTTGACGCCGAAGCTGCAGTTCATCCAGGAGGGCGCGTCGGCCGGGTCGCCACCCTCCAGATACTGCTCGCGCAGGGTGAAGCCGTTCTTCTGCCGCCGGTCGAGGTTGAGCGAGGTGGTGAGGAAGTCGAAGTAGTCGGCATCCCTCATGGTGAGGGACACCACGGGCTCCTCGGCCAGATGCGTACGGGTGACCACGACCCGCTCGACCGCGAACCGCGCGTTGTTCCACCGGTGCGGCAGCCCTCCGGCCTCCTTGCGCTCCTCCTCCGCCTCGATGGACCGCCGCCAGGCGGCGATCTCCTCGGGGAACCGCACACGCTCCGGCCTGTACTTGACGTGGACGTTCTCCTCATCGATCGGCCGGGTCCCGTCACCCTCGAAGAGATGACAGCCTGTTGCCCGGCCAACCACGGTGAATCTGTCTCGCATCGCCAACTCCACTGGTAAATAAGCTGTGGTGGACACTTACGGGGGGGTGCTGTCGATCTCATGGTACGAAGCGACACGTACAACCGGCTGGCGTTACTGAAAGCCGAGCGGCGATCCTCTTCCCTGGTGGGCACGATCGCCGTACCGGAGTACCTCCACCCGGACGAGGAAGAGCGGCAGCGGCTGCGCCGCCCGCAGCTGGAAGAGGTCCGTGACCGCTTCACCGAGACCGCGCGGGAGAAGCTGGGGTTCGGGGAGGCCCTCCGGGCCGACCGGAGCGGTGCGACCCGGCAGCGTCTATGGGCCGGGCTGGAGGAATTCGTGGCCGCCGGCGCCCAGCGGAAGATCCTCTACTGGACGGGGCACGGCGTCCAGCGCGGCGACAAGGGCTACTTCCTCGCCTGCGCCGACTCCTGGCAGTCGGGCGAGTTCGACCCCGCTCGGGCCGTCTCCGTGCCGGAGCTGGTGGGTCTCCTGCTGCGCCCGGAGTACGAGACGGACGCCCTGCTGATAGTCGACGCCTGCTCGTCGCAGAGCTACAACTCCCTGGGCGAGGCGGTGCGGCACGCCGTGGAGCTGGAGCGGGCTCCCGCGGTGATCCGAGCGCGGGAGAGCCGTCGGAAGGGCTTCGCCGTCATCGGCACCTCGGGGGCGGACGCGCAGGTGCCGGCGGGCCGCTGGGTGACGTGGCTGGAGGAAGCGCTGGCGAAGCCGGACTTCGTGGCGGACGACCAGGCCCGCCCGTTCGAGCCGTCCGCGCTGTATCTGCCGCTACCGTATCTCTGCCGTGCCGTGGACGCGCGGGCCGCGGACGACGGTCTCGACGACCCGGCGCAGCGGCCGGACTGCCGGGAGGTCCGGGCACTTCCCAACAACTTCCTCGACAATCCCTACTACCGCCAGTCCGATCTGCCGGTGTACACGCCGGCCGTGCTGACGCGGCGGAAGCCGTGGATCGAGGCCGAGCAGTTCGGTCTCGAGGAGAACAGTCATCTCAGCCGCCACTTCGCTGGGCGGCGGGATGTGCTGAGCCGAACGGTGCGCTGGATGGACACCCACCCGAGGGGGCTGCTCGCGGTGACGGGCCTGGCCGGCACGGGGAAGACCGCGCTGCTCGGCCGACTGGCACTCACCTCCCTTCCGAGCTGGCGGGAGACCCTCGGTCCGGACCTCGACCCCGCGACGCTGCCCCGGGCGGGAACCGTCCACGCGGCGCTGAGCTGCCGGGGGCAGTCCGCCCATTCTCTGGCCGAGCATCTGCGAGAGGTACTGGCGGACATCGACGGTGCGCCGCCGCTGCCGGAGGAGCCGGTGACATCGGAGAAGTTCACCATCGCCTTCGAGAAGTTGGTGGGCCGGGCCGGTTCGGTGAACCTGCTCTTCGACGCGCTCGACGAGGCGCTCCCGGACCAGGCATACGCGATCGCCCGGCACCTCCTGAACCCCCTGGCGGCCACGCCCGGTGTCCGGGTGATCGTCGGTACCCGGACGCAGCCCCGCCGGCGTACCACCGCGCCCACGGAAGAGGAGTCGCTCCTGGACACCCTGGAACTCAGCGTCGAACCCGTGGTCCTCGGGGACGACGAGGAGGCGCGCGCGAGCATCACCGGCATGGTGCGGTCCGTACTGGACACCGAGCACTCCCCGTACCGGGGTGCCGCGCGGCGGGAGGACCGCGACTGGACGGCCGAGATCGTCGCGGCGCGGAGTCACGGCTCGTTCCTGGTGGCCCGGTTGGTCGCGACCCGGCTCGCCCGGCGGACCACGGTCGCCACCGAGGCCGAACTACAGGCATGGCTGCGTAACGGCGGTACGGACCTGCGCACCCGCTTGGCGGAGGAGACGCGCTACCTGAGCGAGCAGCCCGGCGCAGAGCGCGCCCACGAGGTGCTGCGGGCGCTGGCAGTGGTCCAGGGCCCCGGGCTGACCCCCGACGCGACCTGGCTGACGCTCGCCAACGCACTGCGCAAGGCGGACTCATTGGAGCTCACGCCGGAAGATCTGCGACAGGTGTGCCGGAGCGCCGACGGCGGCATCGTCGCCACCCAGAAGGACGGCACGCCGCAGACAGCCGGGCGGGCCCGCTATCAGCTGGCCCATCCGAGTTACGGCGAGTTCTTCCTCTCCGACGCCGGACTGACCACCCGGGAGGCACACCGCAGGGTGCTCGACGCGCTGCGCGCCCGCGCCGGCGGCGGCGACTGGAGCGGCGCCGACGAGTACACCCTCGAATACCTGGGCGCCCACGCCGCCCAGGTGGGACCGGAAGCCCTGCGACAGCTCTTCGAGGACGTGGGCTTCCTGCTGCGTACGGACCCCGATGTCATGCTGCCGCTCGCGGCGGGTCTGGCCAGGGACTGCGACGGCGCAGCGTTGTACGGCAGGGTCGCGGGCTCGTTCCCCCGCGCGTTCCGTCCGCTGCCGGCGTCGGTTCTGCTGGAGCGCAAGGCCCTGCTCAGCGCCACCGCCTTCGTCAGCCACCGCGACGCGACGTACCGGACGCTGCGCCGCACCGACGGCTTCCTCCCCTGGCAGGAGTACTGGACCGATGTCCCGCCGGACCCTCCGGAGTGGCGGCGCGCGGCGCCTTCGGGCGGCGCGCGGGCGCTGAGCTGGCGCGCCGGGACCGGAGCGACGGGGCTGACCCACACGGACACCCTGACCGCCGGCGGACTGGCGGAGATCCAGGTCCTGCACCCGGAGTCGGGCGCCCGGTTGCTGACCCGCCGGCTCCCCCGGACCGGCGGGGAGCGCGGACGCCCGCTCAGCGAGGTGCGTGAGGTGGGCGCGGGAGCCCGCTGGGCCACCATCGCCCGGGACGACCGGGCCGTGTACTTCTGGCGCGCGGGGACCCGGCTGCCCGATCAGGAGTACCGGTGGGGCGGCAGCCTGCGCGCGCTGTCGGTGGCCGAGATGGAGGGCGAGAGCGTGGCCCTGGCGGCCGACGGGGACCGGGTTTGGCTGTGGTCCTGGAAGGATTACAGCCATTTGGACACCCAGCTGAGAGTGGTCCTGACGGCGGATGTGCGGCAGCTCGCGGCCCTCACCCTGGGCACGCGGATGTTCGTTCTGGCGGCGGGCGCCGAGCGGGTGGAGCTGTTCGAAGTCAGCCGCGACCGCAACGGGGTGAACGGTCTGCACGCCTGCGGGACCGATCCCGGCGCGACCCTGGCGGCGCCTGCGATGGCCGCCGCGGCGTTCGCGGTCTCGCCGCGGGAGGGCTTTCTCGCCGTGGCCGACGGGACCGCCGTATACGTCTGGCGGCTGGTACCGGGCCCCGAGCCGGTCGTGGAAGAGGTGGCGACGTACCTGTCGAACGCGCGCGGCCTGTCCTTCGGGCGGCACGGCGATGAAGTGCTGCTCGCCGGATACGAGGAAGTGGCCGTCCGGATATGGTCCGTAGGGCGGTCCGGGCGCGAGGCCACGCTCGTTCTGAACGCCCCCCGCGAGGGCGCCGTCGCGTTCGAGCCGGGCGGTCAGGGACTGCTCGCGGTCGCCGACGGCCCGTACATCCGGGTGGTCGACGTGGTCCCCGCGCTGGAGACCGGTTACGGGATCCAGCGGCGGCCGAACGACGAGCGTCCGGTCCTTGCCCTGGCCGGCGCACCGGACGGTCCGCCGCTGCTGTGCCGCGCCTGGCACGACCGGATCCGGGTCTCCCGGCCGGAGCAGGGGGATCCGGCCGCCCTGCCGGCCACGGAACTCGCCCACGAGGGGCGCGTGGTGACAGCGGTGGCCGCGGTGCGGGCGGCAGGCGGCTGGACGGTGGCCGCCGCGGCCGTCCGGCAGATGGCCCCCGCGACCGGCCGGACGGTGGCTGCCGAGGACGGCCGGATCGTACGGCTGTGGCGGCTCGACGACAGCCTGTCGGTCATCGCCCACCGGGACATCCCGCTCGGCGGTGTCGCAGGCCAACCGGTCCGCGCGCTGAGCCTGGTCGGCGGTCCGGACGCCGGGACGCTGCGCTTGAGCGTGGCCGACGGTTGGCGGCTGGTACGCCACGAGGTCCCGGCCGATGTGTCTTCCTCCGGGATCGCGCTGCGCGAGCTCCGGCCCGACAGCGGGTTCTGCGGGTTCGACACGAGGGTCCTCCGGGACGGTTCGTACTGGATGGCCGGTGATCTGAGTGACCAACTGCGGGTGTGGACCGAGGGCGAGCACGGCATCGAGCAGCGCGTCCTGCTCACGGCAGACCCCTCCTGCCTCGCCCTCGGGGAGCTGTACGACGACGAGGACGACGTCTCGATGCCCATGCTGGCCTGGGCGGACCACGGCAGCGTGTACGTCAAGGACTGCTCCGGCGACGGGAGTATCCCCCCGGAGCGACTGCCGGGGGACTATCCCGAGGTGACGTCCCTGGTGTTCGCGGGCCCCGTGGAGCGGCCCGTGCTGCTGCTCTGCATGCCGGAGGCGGTGTCGCCCGCGTGGGACGTCTGGTCCCGGGAATGGCTGGCCGGGCCGGGGATTCCCACGCGAGGGTACGGCGTGCATGCCGTGCGTACCGCGATGGACCCGGAGGGTCTGGTGATGGCGTTGCAGGGGGAGGACCGTTGCGATCTGATCCGGCTGCCGCACACGTTCTTCGGCGCCGGGACAGGGGGAGAGTGAATGGAACACGATCTGGTGGTTTTCGTCCCAGGGTTTCTGGGGACCCGGCTGTGCCGGGACGGCCGGGACCTCTGGGCGAGTTGCGGTGAACGGCTGATCGGCTCGTCGGCCGCGGCGCTCGCCGAAGTGGCCCTCCCGCCGGGGCTGGGGGACGCGCCACCCGAGGGACCTTTCCGGCTGGACGCCGACACCCTGCTGGAGGTCCCGGACTCCGTGCCCGGGCTGCTGTCCTGCATGGGCTATCCCGATATCCGTGCCGCCCTCGGCGACCCGCTCGACGTGCAGTTCGTGCCGTTCGGTTACGACTGGCGGCTGTCCCACCGACTGGTGGCCCGGCAGCTGAAGGCGCGGGTGGCGCGCGAGCTCGACCGGTGGCGGGCCCAGGTCGACACGTACTACCCGGACCGGACCGACGATCCGCGCGTCATTCTCGTCTGCCATGCGACGGGCGGTCTGATCGGGCGGCACTACCTGGAGTGCGAGGACGGCCGGGAGACCGCCCGGACCCTGGTCACCCTCGGCACCCCGCAGCAGGGTCTGGTCCAGGCTGCCCGGCTGCTGGCCGGTCATGCGGTCCCCGGCGACGCAGGCCCCGGCGCGGACGCGGCCGCCCGGCTGAACGAGGCGCTGCGCGAGTGGGCGCTCACCCTGCCCGCGGTCGCCGAACTGCTGCCGGGGTACCCCGCCGTGCGGGTCGAGGGAAAGAGCCGCGAACGGCAGATCACCGACAACCGCTACCCGGTTCCCGGGCTGCCGGGCGACGCCGTCCGCGAGGCAGTGGCCTTCCGGGAGGAGTTCCGCTCGGCCTGCGACGAGCACCGGCGCCTCGGCCCCCTCCCGTACACCGTGCACTGTCTCGGCAGCGTCGACTTCCCGAGCCCCGAGGCGCTCATGCTCTCCTCCGACGGGTCATGGATCACCAACAGTCTGCTGGGGAGCGGCGACGGGACGGTGCCACGCCGGTCGGCCGTCGCGGACTGGACCGGCACGGATCCCATGCTGTGGACCGGCTTCCGGAACGCGGACCTGGCGAGCGGTCCCGCGCTCCGGGACGCGATGCTCGCGATCCGCGCGGGCCGCGCGCCCACCGGCACACTCGCCGGTGAGGAGGGCATCGTCCTGCACTTCCCCCGGGACCCGGTCGCCGCCGGCCGTCCGTTCGTGATCGAGCTGCTGGGGCACGACCTCCTGCGACGCAACCTGCGGACATTCAGGTGGCGTTCAGGCCATACCGACAAGCAATCCGTCGTCTTCCAGCAGTACGAGCCCGACCGCTATCGGGCCGAACTGGAAGCCACCACCCCCGGGCGCTGGGTGGTCGAGGCACTGGTCGACCGGCCGAAGGGGCGTGACCGGAGGGACGTGACGGTGGTGGCGGTATGAGACGGGAGCTGGAATGACCGGAACCGACGCCCCCGCGTGGCCGCAGTGCGGACACCTCGCCAGGGGGGAACGCTGCCGGGGGCGCAGAGTGGGCTCGTACACGGTCTGTCTGGCGCATCTGGACAGCGCCGAACGGGCCGCCCATCTGGCCTCGCTGACCCCCGGCGCCGACCTCGACCACCGGGGCACACCCTTCACCCAGAGCCTGCTCGACGAACTCCTCGCACCGCTCAGGGATCCGGGGAGCCGGCGAGCGCGGGTGGGGGACGCATCGTTCGACGAGGTGCGATTCACCGGAGATGCGGAGTTCGAGGGGATCGACTTCGGCGGCTTCTGCTCCTTCGCGTCGGCCGTGTTCGACGGGGGTGTGTACGTCCGTGAGGTACATGCCGGGGGTGATTTCCGCCTCGGTGCGGCGCAGGTCGCGGGAGATGTGTGGCTCGATGACACCGAAGTGGGCGGTGATGCCTGGTTCTACGAGGTTCGGATCAAGGGCACATTGCGGTTCTGTGTCCGCGAGGTCGGCCGCGGTGCGATGTTCAAGGGCATGACGTGCGGGAATGCCTACTTCTCGGGTGTCCGGGTGCGTGGCGTCGCCTCCTTCGACGGGGCGGTCATCGACGGGGAAGCCGCCTTCGACGGCGCGGTCTTCGAGGACGGTGCCGACTTCGAGAGGATCCGGATCACCGGCCGGGCCTGTTTCGACGGTACGCATTTTCACCGGGGCAGAGCATGCTTCAACGGGGCGGACATCGGCGGGGACATGCCGTTCGCCGAGGCTCACTTCGCTGCGGAAGCCACGTTCGACGGGGCCGCGATCGGTGGTGACCTGTCGTTCTCCGGGGCCCGGTTGGAGGCCGGCGTGGGTTTCCGGCGGGCGGTGTTCCGGCGTACCGCCCGGATCGGCCCGCTGGTCTGCCCAAGGACGGTGGACTTCTCCGACGCCGTGTTCGAGGCCGCGGTGACGCTGGAGGCCGCCGCGCGGGAGGTGCACTGTCGGCGGACGCGCTGGGCGTCCACCGCCGCGCTGCGGCTGCGGTACGCCAGGGTGGATCTGACCGACGCCGTGGTGGAGTTCCCGGTGACCGTCGTCGGCCGGCCCCGCCGGTTCGTCTCGCCGGAGGGTGAGGTGATCGCCGAACCGGGGCTCACCGATGACCGGGTGCGTGTCACCTCGGTCAAGGGCGTGGACGCCGCGTATCTGGTGCTGGCCGACGTCGACCTGACCGGCTGTCTTTTCGTGGAGACTGTCCACCTGGACCAGTTGCGGCTCGAAGGCGGCTGCATCCTGTCGCCGCCACCCGGCGGGCTGCGCTGGATACGCCGCCGGACCCTCGCCGAGGAGCACCACTGGCGGGCGACCCGGTACGGCGATGGCTGGACGCCCGCACCGCCGGGCGTCGAGACGCATGAACCCGCCGTGCTCGCGCCGGTCTACCGGCAGCTCCGCAAGGCGCTCGAGGACGGCCGGAACGAACCGGGCGCGGCCGACTTCTACTACGGCGAGATGGAGATGCGCCGCCACGACGCCACGGCGTCCCGCGGTGAGCGGACGCTGCTGCGGCTGTACTGGGCACTCTCCGGATACGGCCTGCGCGCCACGCGTGCCCTGGCCTGGCTGGTCCTGGCGATGACGGCCACCGTGTGCGCGCTGATGCTGTGGGGGCTGCCTCAGGCCGACCCGGACCCGGTCAGTGCGGGGACCACCGACGGCCGCCGAATAGCTCTGACGACCAGGAAGCCGGCACCCGTCAACCCGGAAGGGCCGTACACAAGGCGTCTGTCGACCGCGCGGTTCGAGAAGTCCGTGAGGGTGGTGGTCAATTCGGTGATCTTCCGGGCTTCCGGGCAGGATCTGACCACCACCGGGACGTACGTCGAGATGACTGCCCGCCTCGTCGAGCCGGCTCTGCTCGGGCTTGCCATCCTCGCCGTGCGCAGCCGCGTGAAGCGATGACGTGTCGCGGTCCTCGCCGGGCAGGCCGTCACGTCGGATCAGTGTGCGATCACCGCCTCAGTGTCAATCGTCACGGACGGGACTGTCCTTTGAAGCGAAGCCGCCTGGGTGCGTCATTGCTTGATCGACCCCGCCCCGGTGACGCACCCAGGCGCGCTCCTGCCCGTCGGTTGTGGGCATGGGCGCCAGCTTGTCGGCCTCGGCGACGGCGGCGCTCCAGCTGAACTCGTTGTTGTCGCTGAAGTAGTAGTAGGTGGCGCCGTTCGGCATCATCGCGACGGTGATGCCGCCGTATCCGGACATGAATGGTACGTAGAAGGGTCTGGTGTAGGCGGGGTTGTCGGCGGAGGTGAACTCGCGGCCCCAGAAGCCGTTCTGGTACTTCATGGGCTTGGTGCCGGTGGTGGTCATGCCCCGGGCCTCTGGTGCGCGTTGCATGGTGACCGCGAGCAGTGCCGGGTCGAGTATCTGCGTGCCGTCGACGGTGCCGTGGTCGTTGTTGAGGAATTTCGCGAACCGGGCGACGGAGTCCTGCGTCCAGAACATGCCGTAGCCGCCGAAGGGTGCCCCGCCGGGGCTGTTGTCGGTGCGGGAGGAGACGAGGGAGTCGGGCCCGATGCCGATGGGTTCGAGCACGTCGTCGCGGAGCATGTCGAAGATGTCAGCGTCCGAACCGGTCTTTTCCTGCAGGTAGTTGTTCATCGCGCGGGTGGCGAGGAAAGTGTCCGAGGTGTGGTAGACCCACTTGCTGCCGGGGGTGCCCTTACGGGGAAAGGACAGAGCCAGTCGCATCTTGTCGCTGTAGGGCTCGGATGCGAAGAAGTTCGCCATGGTGCGGCCCGCCTCGTCTGTCTCATAGCCGGGCGAGGTGTAGTTCCCGGTGGCCATGTCGAGGGTGTGGTCGAGGGTGACGCCACGCCAAGCACTGTTGCCGGCGGTCTCGGGGATCCGGACGGAAAGCTTCTCCTGGGCCACGGCCGGGCCGTATCGCTGCGCCAGACGCAGCATGGCTGTTCCCGCGAACGCCGACTTCGCCGTCGAGTACGAGGGCAGAAGCATCTGGCCGCAGAACGGGTACTCCCCTTGCCGGGTCCGGCAGTTGCCCACGTAGTGGACTCCGCCGAAGTAGAAGCCGAAGGTGCTCAGCGCGGACGGCGTGATGCCGGAGACGAACTTCGAGACATCCACCCCACTTCCCGGGTGGTCGGTCGCCAGCGCCGAGATGGGCTTGGTCGGGAGCCGGCCACCCACTTCGGAGGCGTACGCATCGAGCAGATTCTCGGCGCCGTCGACGGGACCGGGCCGGTAGTCGGCCGGTACCTGGCCCCACATGTCGAACTGGAAGTAGGCGCAGGTCTCCGTCGTTATCTGGTAGCGGACCTCGGACACCGATGTGGCGTCGAAAAGGAAGGTGAGGGCGCCGTTGTGCACACAGTTCGCGTTCCGCTCGATCAGCGCGAACGGCAGTGAGGCGCGGGTGCGTCGGCCGTCGCCGTCCTCGTTCCACGCACGGCCGGGACCCACCGCCAGGTTCCATGCCTGATTCCCCGTGTACTGCAGCCCGCGCTCGGCCGGGATGAGGTGACTGCCGTTCTGCACGAGGGCGATGTCGATCGGCGGCAGGTGGCGGGTTGCTGCTGCGTCTCCGTATCCGTGCGGGTCCTTCAGTGAGCGGAATCCGCCGGCGGTGGAGAGGCCATCGAGGGCGAGGGTGCCTTCGAAGCTGTGGGTGGGTGGCGCCGCTTGCGCCGGCAGGGCGAAGGCGCTGTCGGGCACGGTGTCCTCGGCGGTACCCCCGGCGAGGTGGCCGGCGGTGAGTTCGGTCCGGTTCACCGCACCGCTTCCGGTGAGCGGATCACCCGGTACCGGTGCGGTTTCGGCGGGCGCCGCCATCGTCGGTGGCGGGACGGCGAACAGCCCCGCGAGCAAGGCGGCGACGGCGGCGGCACGGCGTAGCCGTCGGGCATGGAACGGTCTCGGCATGGTCCGAGGTCCTCTCGGGCTGGCAGCTGATGCGGGATATCGCCGCATGGTGGGGTGCACCGGGGCCACCGTCCAATGCCTGCCCGGTCTGGTCAGGCTGCCTGCCAGGCATACCTCCAGCTCTCCTTGGCCTGTCGGTCGTCGGGTCGGCGTGCGGTCACGCCTCGCGTCGTGGTGAGGGCCGTGGTCTGTAGTCGTCGCTGCGGTTCATAGGCGGGCGGCGACCTGTGGCCCGTACCGCTCGACACAAAAACGTGACAACCCGGCCGCGAATGCCTCGATGCTGCGCAGCGCATAGTGGCCGGCGTCCCACGCCGCGTGCAGGTGGATCTGCAGCGGTTCGCCCGTGCTGTCGAGGATCAGCAGCGGGTGCAGGTCGAAGCGGGGATCGTCGGAGACCACCGCGACACCATGGCCCGAAGCCGCCATGGCCTGTGCGACGTGCGGGGTGTCGCATTCGAGCACGATGTCGTACGAGGCTTCCGCATCCTGCACGGCGTGGTCCAGGATGCGGCGGGTGCCGTGCGCCGGGGTGAGGACGATCAGGGGCTCTGCGGCAAGTTCGCCGATGGTGACGCGGTCCCGGTCCGCCCAGGCATGGTCGGCCCGGACGTAGGCCCACAGCGGCAGGCGGGCCACCGGGAGCCCGGCGAAACGGCGCCTCGGAGGTGCCGAGGAGATGGCTACATCGGCGCCCCTCGCAAGGGCCTGGTACGCATGTGCCGGACTCTCCGCCTGCACGGTGACGAGTGGATCCTCCGGCCCCCAGGTGGCCAGGAACGGCGCGATCACGTCGGTGATGGTGGTGGGCGGCGCCGCCACGGTGATCCGCATGGCCCGACCGGCAGCCAGCGCGCCGACTGCGGCCTCGGCGGTGTCCGCGCGGGCGACCAGGTCGCGGGCCAGGGGAAGGAAGCGCCGGCCGGCCGCCGTCAGGACCATCTGCTTGCCGCTGCGGTCGAAGAGTGTCATCCCCAAGCCCCCTTCCAGGCCGCGCAGTTGGCGCGACAGCGAGGGCTGGGCGACGCGGACCACCTCGGCAGCCTTGGTGACGGAACCGGTCTCCACGATGGTCAGGAAGTAGCGCAGCACTCGGAGTTCCATGGCGGTGGCCCCTCAGGAGACGGAGGAGGCATGACACCTTCATGCCTCAAAGGCATGGTAATCAACCCTTACAAGTATTTGAAGCTATGGCTGACTGGCTGCATTCTTGTCCCACCCTCGGCCCGCCCTCCGGAGTCTCTGGCCGTCGGTGCCCGAATCTCCGTCGACTTCTCCTCGTAGAGCCCTCCCTTCGATTGGCTGGTGTTCCCGCATGGCCCGCCCCCTGCCCCTGATCCTCGCCCAGGCGCCCGGCCGCCCGGCCGACGACCTCGAAGGCTTTGCCGCCGACGTGGAGCGGCGCGTGAGACTGCGCGCACCCGGCGCCCTCGTCGTCTACCCCGAACTGCACCTCGGCGAGAGCGCCCCCGGCGTCCCGGCCGCCCCGGACAAGGGGGCCGAGCCGCTCGACGGCAAACGTGATGCGGCCTTCGCCGAGCTCGCGGGGGATCTGGGCATCTGGCTGGTACCCGGCAGCGTCTACGAGCGAGGCACCGGCGACCGTGTCCACAACACGACACCGGTCTATTCACCACGGGGTGAGCGCCTCGCCGCGTACCGCAAGATCTGCCCGTGGCGCCCGTACGAGACGACCACACCCGGCAACCGGTTCGAGGTCGTCGACCTCGCCGGGGTCGGCCGCATCGGACTGTCCATCTGCTACGACACCTGGTTCCCGGAGATCTCCCGCCATCTGGCCTGGATGGGCGCAGAGTTGATCGTCAACGTGGTCCGCACGTCGACGAGCGACCGCGCGCAGGAAGTCGTCCTCAGCCGCGCCAACGCCATCACCAATCAGGTCTTCGTCGCCAGCGTCAATTCCGCTGCCCCATCCGGGATCGGCCGCAGCCTCGTCATCGATCCACAGGGCACGGTGCGCGCCGAAACCGTCGATGCCGGCGACTGCACCCTCACCGACGTGATCGACCTCGACGAGGTCAGCAACGTCCGCCGCTACGGCACCGCCGGTCTCAACCGGATCTGGGGCCAATTCCGCCCCGGCGACCCAGCCCTCGAGCTCCCGCTGTACGGGGGCCGCATCGATCCCGCCACCTGGAACGCCGCCCACACCACCGAGGAGCCACCACGATGAACAGCCGGACAACTGGGAACACCATGAGACTGAAGGGCGACCTGAGCCTCTTCTCCGTCGTCCTGTTCGGCCTGGCCTACATCTCCCCCGGCATTGTCGTCACGATCTTCGGCGTGGTCGCCGCCACCAGCGGCGGCGTGGCCCCGACCGCGTTCGCCGTCGCCACCCTCGCGATGCTGCTCACCGGGCTGAGTTACGCGAGGATGGCGCGCGCCGTGCCCGGCTCGGGATCGGTCTACACCTACGCCCGCAAGATGCTCGACAGCCGCATCGGTTTCCTGTCCGGCTGGGCGATGCTGCTCGACTACTTCTTCATCCCGATGGTCGGCTGGCTGATCACGGCGATCTACTTCAACGCCCAGTTCCCTGACATACCCAAGTGGGTCTGGCTGATCGTCTCGGTGGGCATCACCACCGCCGTCAACGTCTTCGGCATGAAGCTCGCGGACCGCGTCAACAAGGTCCTGATGTTCATCGCTCTGGGGTCGCTGGTCCTCTTCGCCACCCTGTGTGTCGTCTTCCTCGGCAAGCACGGCTCCTCCGCCCCCGCCACGGACGCCCTGTGGAACTCCGGCACTTCGATCGGCGCGGTCACGGCGGCCGCCGCCATCGCCGCGTACTCCTTCCTCGGCTTCGACGCCGTCTCCACGCTGGGCGAGGAGGCCAGGGGCGGGGCGAGGACGATCGGCCGCGGCATCATCGGCTGCGTCATCGCCGCCGGAGCGATCTTCATCGTGCTGTCCTTCGTGATGCAACTGGTCCACCCCGGCGCGAAGTTCGCCGACATCGACGCGGCCGCCTACCACCTGAAGGTCCAGGTCGGCGGCGAGACGTACGCCGAGATCATCAACTTCGTCACCATCGCCGGATCCATCGCCTCCTGCATCGCCCTGCAAGCCTCCGCCGCCCGCCTCATGTACGTCATGGGACGCGACGGCGCACTGCCCAAGGCCGTCTTCGGCAACCTGTCGGGGAAGACCGGCACGCCCGTCTTGAACCTGCTGCTGACCGCGGCCGCCGGTGTCATCGCCATGAAACTCGACCTGACCACGGCCACGTCGTTCATCAACTTCGGCGCGTTCCTCGGCTTCGCTCTGGTGAACGTCTGCGTGATCGCCCACCTGGTCCGAGAGCGCAGACTCGGCCGCACCCCCAACTTCTTCTCGTACCTGGTGATGCCGGCCATCGGCGCAGGCGTTTCCCTCTACCTGCTCACGAGGCTCGGTGACGTCGCACTCCAGATCGGCGGCGTATGGCTGGCGATCGGCGTCGTCTATCTGGCCGTTCTGACCAAGGGTTTCCGCCGGCCCGCACCGGAGATGACCTTCGACGACGACCCCGCGGCCACGGACAGAGTCACCGCGTAGCTCCCTTCTCTCGCTCGGGCTCGTCGGGCGGTGTCGCGACGCCGTCACCGGCCGGTGAGGCGCGGCCGCACCCCCTCCGAGCTGCCCGTTGCCCTGCGTCCAGGGCCGGCTGCCACGAAGTCGACGAAGGAAGGCGCATCCATCAGCTCGCACACGGCGGAGCGGATGGTGCGGCGGCGGCTCAGACCAGCCGCGTAGCCCTCCTCCCGAGGGCGCTGCAGCTGCGGGCCGCCGGCCCCGATCCCTGGGCACTTCAACCGGCACGCCACGGCCCCATCCGGCCGCGCGGACGGCGGCACCGGCCCAGCAGAACTCAGGGC
>NZ_JBSGZJ010000017.1:0-37673 GCF_053610925.1 Streptomyces sp. NPDC054847
GTCCGCGGCCGTCCGGTCCGACACAGGCGTCGGGGAGCGGCCTCTCGTTCTCCGCGAGCGGTGGCCGGAGGGTCAGCTGCACTGTCGCGCTCACCGTCGCGGGCGCTCTCGCCGCTGTCACGGTCGGCACCGGGATCCTCCTCAACACCTGGCGAAACGGCGGCGACGCGGACAAGGGTGACGTCGGGGCACAGCCCCCGCCCTCCGCGACGGCCTCCAAGTCACCGCCGGCCGCGGGCGGCGCCGAGCCCGTCGACGAGGTGCCCAAGGCGTTCGTCGGCACCTGGAGCGGCCCGGCGGTCGAGCGGACCGGTCTGCCGCACGGCACGCTGACCGTCACCTTCACCGAGGGCGGCAAGGGGGAGGACATCGTGCGGACGACCACGTCGATCTCCGTGCTGGGAGTGAGCGTCGAGTGCCACGGCGTCGGCAAGCTCGCTGCGGGCAGCACGCAGCGGTCCCTGCGCGTCGAGGAGCGCACCGACCCCGAACGGCCGGGACAGCAGGGCCAGTGCACCTCGGGGAAGGCCGGACTGGTCTTCACGCTCGACGACGACGGGACACTGCGCTACCGGTCCGACGAGGACGCCGCCGGCCGGCCGACCGCCACGCTCACCAAGAAGACCGGCTGACGGCCCCGCCCAGGCGGTGGCGTAGCCTGGATCGGTCCGTAGATCCACCGAAAAACCGCCGAAGGGTGACGCCCGGTGACCGAGAAGGCCGATCTTCAGCCCGTCCTGGACCGTGCCGCAGAAGGCGGGCGGATCACGGCGGAGGAAGCGCTCGAGCTCTACCGCTCCGCTCCGCTGCACGCCCTTGGCGCGGCGGCGGACGCCGTGCGCCGGCGCCGGTACGCCGGCACCGAGCACATCGCGACGTACATCATCGAGCGCAACATCAACTACACCAACGTGTGTGTCACGGCGTGCAAGTTCTGCGCCTTCTACGCCGCGCCGAAGGACACCGCGAAGGGCTGGAGCCGAGACCTCGACGACATCCTGCGCCGGTGCGCGGAGACCGTCGAGCTCGGTGGCACGCAGATCATGTTCCAGGGCGGCCACCACCCGGACTACGGCGTCGAGTACTACGAAGAACACTTCGCGGCCATCAAGAAGGAGTTCCCGCAGCTGGTGATCCACTCGCTCGGCGCGTCCGAGGTGGAGCACATGGCCCGGATCTCCGGGGTGTCCGTCGAAGAGGCGATCACGCGCATCCACGCCGCCGGTCTGGACTCCTTCGCGGGCGCCGGCGCCGAGTTGCTGCCGGAGCGTCCCCGTAAGGCGATCGCGCCGCTCAAGGAGTCCGGCGAGCGGTGGCTGGAGATCATGGAGATCGCGCACAACCTGGGTGTGGAGTCCACCTCCACCATGCTGATGGGCACCGGCGAGACCAACGCCGAGCGCATCGAGCACCTGCGCATGATCCGTGAGGTGCAGGACCGCACGGGCGGCTTCCGCGCGTTCATCCCGTACACGTACCAGCCCGAGAACAACCACCTCAAGGGCCGTACGCAGGCCACGCTCTTCGAGTACCTGCGCATGATCGCGATCGCCCGGCTCTTCCTCGACAACGTCGCGCACATCCAGGGCTCCTGGCTCACCACCGGCAAGGAGGTCGGCCAGCTGTCGCTGCACTACGGCGCTGACGACCTCGGCTCGATCATGCTCGAGGAGAACGTCGTCTCCTCGGCGGGCGCCAAGCACCGCTCCAACCGCATGGAGATCATCGACCTGATCCGCAAGTCCGGTCGCGTCCCGGCGCAGCGGACCACGACGTACGAGCACATCGTGGTGCACGACGACCCGGCCGACGACCCGGTCGACGAGCGGGTCGTGTCGCACATCTCGTCCACGGCGATCGAGGGCGGGACGGCGCACCCCGAGCTGAAGCTGCTCGCCTCGAACTGAGGCCGCCGTGCTGACCATTCACGTGGCCGAGGCCTCGCCCGAGCTCGCCGTCCTCGTCGACGGCGCGCAGGTCGCGGCCGTCGGCCCGTACGAGGAGCTGGCCGCCGTCCGCCCGCAGGCGCGGGTACGGCGGTGGCCCGGCATCCTCACCCCGGGGCTGCTCAACCCCTACGGGCCCGAGCTGCTCGAAGCCACCTACCACCCCGACCCGCGCGAGGCCGCCGAGCTGGGCACCGAGCCGATCACCGGGGAGCGTGCGCAGGCCGTCTTCCGCGCCGACGCGTCACGGCGGGGCGCGAGCGCGCGCCGCGGTGTCCAGCGGCTGCTGGCACACGGAACGGTCGCCATCGCGGGTGAGTTGCGCAGCCGGCCCGCGATCGACGCGGTGCGCCGTGCCGGGCTGGTCATCGGCGGACGCCCGGCGAAGCTGCCCGGCCCCCCGTCCTTCTCGCCGGTGCCGCTCGTCCTGCTCCCCATGCCGAACCCCGGCGGGCCCGCCCGGTTCGCCGTGTTCGACGTACCGGACCGGGCCGAACTGGTGCGTCGCGGTGCGTCGACGTGCGTGGCCACCGTCATCGGCGGGCGGCTGGTCCACCGGGGCAGGTAGCGGGGCGCGGGGCTGCCCGGGTCGGCGATCGCCGGCCGCGTGCGGCCCTTGCGGCGCCGTCCCTCGGCGAGGGCAGGGCCACCGAGGTCGCGTGCGGATCCGGGGAGGACGGATCCATGGCGGACGGATTCATCGCCTTCCGGCGCACCGGGGGTTCTGGGGCGGATGGACCCACCCGTGGCGCGCGGGCGCAACCCTGGTCCCGCCCAGGGCCGGGCCGGGTTGCACAATGGGTCCGTGACCCGAGCCTCCCTGGAAAAGCAGCCGCACGAAGTCGCCTCCATGTTCGACGACGTGGCGGCCAAGTACGACCTCACCAACGACGTGCTCTCGCTCGGCCAGGCCAGGCTGTGGCGCAAGGAGGTCGCCAAGGCGGTCGACGCCCGCCCCGCGCAGAAGGTCCTCGACCTCGCCGCGGGCACCGGCACCTCGTCCCTGCCCTTCACGGCCACCGGCGCGTACGTCGTGCCGTGCGACTTCTCCCTCGGGATGCTGCGCGAGGGCAAGAAGCGCAACCCCTGGCTGCCGCTCACCGCGGGTGACGCGACGAAGCTGCCGTTCGCCGACGGCGTCTTCGACGCCGTGACGATCTCCTTCGGGCTGCGCAACGTGCAGGACACCGACGCCGCGCTGCGTGAGCTGTACCGGGTGACCAAGCCGGGCGGGCGCGTGGTCATCTGCGAGTTCTCGCACCCGACCTGGGCGCCGTTCCGCACCGTGTACGAGGAGTACCTGATGCGCGCCCTGCCGCCCGTGGCGCGTGCCGTCTCCTCCAACCCCGACGCCTACGTCTACCTCGCCGAGTCGATCCAGAGCTGGCCCGACCAGCCCGCGCTCGCCGGCCGCCTCCAGCGGGCCGGGTGGTCGAAGGTCGCCTGGCGCAACCTGTCCGGCGGCATCGTGGCGCTGCACCGCGGTACCAAGGCCGGGTAGGCAGCCGGACATGGAGCACCAGGGGATCGCCGTGGACTACCAGGCGGTCCTGGAGCAGATCGCGGCCGACATCGCCCCGCTGATCGGCAGCGGCACGCCCGCCGAGTACATCCCGGCGCTCGCCTCGGTCGACCCGCGGCGCTTCGGCATGGCGATCGCCGACGTCAGCGGCAAGGTGTACGGGGTGGGGGACTGGCAACACCCCTTCTCCGTACAGTCGATCACCAAGGTCTTCACCCTCGCGCTCGCCCTCGCGGCGGACGACGAGGGCCTGTGGGAACGCGTCGGCCGTGAACCCTCGGGCAACCCCTTCAACTCGCTGGTGCAACTGGAGTACGAGAACGGGATCCCGCGCAACCCGTTCATCAACGCCGGGGCCCTCGTCGTCACCGACCGGCTGCAGACCCTGACCGGCGACGCGAGCAGCGAACTGCTGGAGTTCCTGCGGCAGGAGAGTGGCAACCCGGACCTTGGCTTCGACCCCGAGGTCGCCGAGTCGGAGTCCGCGCACGGCGACCGCAACGCCGCCCTCGCCCATTTCATGGCGTCGTACGGCAACATCGTCAACCCCGTGCCGACTCTGCTCGACCACTACTTCTGGCAGTGCTCGATCGAGATGAGCTGCGCCGATCTGACCCTGGCGGCCCGCTTCCTGGCCCGGCACGGGCTGCGCGCCGACGGCTCGCGCCTGCTGACCCGCAGCGAGGCCAAGCAGATCAACGCCGTGATGCTCACGTGCGGCACCTACGACGCGGCCGGGGACTTCGCCTACCGGGTCGGGCTGCCCGGCAAGAGCGGGGTGGGCGGAGGGATCGTCGCGGTCGTGCCGGGTCGGTGCACACTGTGCGTGTGGAGCCCGGGGCTGGACGCACGGGGCAACTCGGTGGCGGGCGTGGCGGCGCTGGACCGCTTCACGACACTGACGGGTCTGTCCGTGTTCTGAGGCGGCGCCCACTTCCTTTGTGGAAGGGGGAGTTGACGGGAACCGCCCGGTGGTGAAGATGAGTCAGTTGTCTACGACCGCTCACGGATCGTGTTGCACAGTCCCCGTCTCCCCGTCACCGCTTGCTCTTTCGGAGTCTCCCCATGGCGTCGTACTGCCTGCACTGCGGCACCCCGTTCCCGGACGAGGCGCGCTTCTGCATGAAATGCGGGAAGGAACGGCTGCCCGAAGTTCCGTCCGCGCCGGCCGGCTCGGCGGCCCCGCCCGTACCCGCCGCCCCACCGGCTCCGTCCGCCCCCGCCGCCCCGCCGACCCCTTCGGCACCCGCGGCCCCGCCCGCCCCCGCCGTGCCGCCACCGCCGCTGTACGGGCCCGGCCCTGTACAGCCGTCGCCCGTCGGCGCCTTCCTCGGACGGGCGATGCGAGGCGACTGGCTGTCGGCCGCCAAGGCCGCCGCGTGGCCGAGCGGACTGCTGCTGGTGCTGGCGATCGGGCTGGCGATTCCGACCTACGGCCAGGACGACGAGGTGTTCGTCGGCTGGAGCGAGCGGCTCCGCATCGCCCTCGCCCTGCTGCTCCAGGGCGTCGGCGGCGGCTTCGAGCTGAAGGCGGCCGGAGCGTCACCGTACGGACCGGACGGCTCCGGCTCCGGCTCGGGCTTCGGGTCCGGCTTCGGGTCCGACGGCTCCTACGGCTCGGACATGGACGAACTCGCGCAGGGAACGGCGACCCTGTCACTCGTACCGCTGACCGTGACCGCCTTGTTGATCGCCGCGCTCTGGCTGGGCGCCCGGACGCTGCGCCGGCGCGGCGAGGGCCTGGAGGCGGCGGTGCGCGTCTCCCTGCTGGTGACTGCCGCGGTACTGGTCCTCGGCCTGTTCGCCCAGCCCGAGATCGTGGGTGTGCAGGTCTCCTCCTCGCCTGTGCTCGCCGCGCTCGGCGCCCTCGTGATCTCCCTGGTGGTGACCGCGGGGGTGCTCCAGCGGGACCAGCTCGCGGCCGTGCTCGCGCAGCGTCCGGCCGCCCGGTCGGCGGTCCGCGCACTGGGCACGGCCGTCGGCGTGGTCGGCGCGGTGGTCGCGCTGTGCTCGCTGGTCGGCTTCGTGGTCTACGCCCGCACCGACGACGTGGACGGCACGGCACTGCTGCTCGCCCTGCCGATCCTGCCCAACATCGGCTTCGCCGTGCTGGGGCTGAGCTGGGGCGTTCCCGTGGAGTACAGCTTCCGGGGAAGGGTCGGCTGGGGCGACTCCGCTGTGGAGCGCGGCGACATCGGCCTCGGGGAGATCTCCGACGAGTGGGGCGGCGGTGCCGTGGCCGGCGTCCTGGTGCTGGGCGTCGTGTGTGCGCTGGCCATCGGCCTCTGGACGGCCCGCCGCTCCGCCGACCGCCGTGAGCAGGTGCTGGCAGGCGGGTTCACGCTGGCGCTGCTCCTGATGTTCACCGGCGTCAGCGGCGTCACCACGGATCTCGCGGGCGCCCTGGGCTACTTCGGCGGCATGGGCAGGACCGAGGTGGCCCCCAGCGTGCCGGACGCGCTGCTCTTCGGGCTGCTGTGGGTGGGCGGTGCGCTGCTGATCGGCCCTGTGCTGCTGCGTCTCACGGGCGGCGGGCCCGCGCCGCTGGGCCCGGGCCCCGCCCCGCAGCCGCCGGTGTGGCCCACGCCCGGACAGCCGCCCATGGGGCACACCCCGCCGCCCTACGGGCCCGGTCCCGCGCCACACCTTGCCGGGTCCGCCGGTGTGGACCCGGCCGGCCTGCCCGGTCCCGCGGGGCCCGCGCCCGAGCCGGGTCCGGCCGCCCCCGCCGGGGCGACGCCTCACGCCGCAGGGCCTGTAGAGGCGACACCGCACCACGCCGCCCCCGAGGGGGCGACGCCGCACGCCGCAGCGCCTGTTGGGCCCGCGCCCGAGCCGGGCCCGGCCGCCCCCGTGCCCACGCCCACCGCCGTGGACGGCGGCGCAGCGGCCCACGTGCCCGCACCGTACGTGCCGCAGCCCCAGATCCCCGGCGCGTACGACGAGCCCGCCGCCGACGGGGGCGGCAAGCGTCGCGTCCTGGTGTGGACGGCGACCCTCACCGCCGCGTTCGTCATCGGCGGCGGCGCGACCGCGGGCGTGCTGATGCTCCAGGACGGGGACGACCCGGCCGATCCGTCGATCGAGATCGTCGGGACGCCCGACGGCGACGCGAAGGGCTCCACGTCACCCTCGCCGACCCCGCCGCCCCCGGCGGCGTCCACCACGCCGGCCACCACTCCCTCCCCGAGCGCGACGGGGCCGTCGCCCAGCGCCGATCCGGTGCTCCCGGCCGGCTTCGTGCTGAAGCACGACCCCGCCGGGTTCACCGTCGGCGTGATGGAGGGATGGTCACGCCGGCAGACCGGCAGCCAGGTCTTCTACGAGGCGCCCACCGGCGGTGACTACATCCAGATCGGCATCGTCAGGAACACGCCGATGAGCTCGTACGACAACTTCACCGGCCTGGAGCAGAAGCATCTGGCCAAGGCCGGGAGCGACTACGAGCGGCTGCGCCTGGAGGAGAACACCTACCAGGGCCGTCCGGGCGCGATCTGGGAGTTCACGCACGTTCCCGAGCCCGACGAGAGCGACCTGCGGCGTCATGTGATCGACCAGGCCTTCGTCGCCGCGGACGGGACCGAGTACGCGATCCTGGCCGCCGGGCGCGCCGACACCTGGGATCCGGCCGAGGACGTCGTGTTCTCCACCGCCATCAGCACGTTCAAGGTCGGCTGAGCCCGCCGCCGCGGCCCCTGAGCGCCCCACCGGCGCTCAGGGGCGGCCGGGGCCGCCGAGCTCCAGCCGGAAGCAGTACCCGCTCTGCTGGGACACCGGGGTCGTGAAGGTCTCCGCGAGCTCCATGCCGAGCCGCCTCGCCACGGCGATGGACCGCTCGTTGCGGGAGTTCACCATCGCCACGACCCGCTCCACCCCCGCCGCCCGTACCCGCTCCAGCGTGGTGCGGGCGGCGGCGGTCGCGTAGCCGCGGCCCCAGGCGGAACGGGCCAGCCGCCAGCCGATCTCGATCTCGCCGACAGGGCCGAAGTCCTCGTGCGGCCAGGGCTGGGCGCCGGTGAAACCGACGACCTCGCCGTCCTCGTCGAGCATCGTCCAGAGGCAGAATCCGTGCTCGGCGTCGTGTCTGCGCTGCCGGGCCGTCAGCTCTTCGTACACGGACAGCTCGGCCGCTCTTCCACCGTGGAACTCCATGACCTCCGGGTCGTCGAAGACCCGGTGCCAGCTGACGGCGTCCTCGTCCGTGGGCACCCGGAGCTGTATGACGGGAAGCGGCCTGCTGCTCATAGACGGAGCCCTTCGGTCGGTTGATCGCTACGCCACCTTAGACTGCACAAGACTGCACAGATCCTGTGCCGTTCGGTACGCAAATATCGGAATGCCCCATCGAATACTCGGGAGAAGCCGCCGTGACCGAAGCCCTCACCGAGCACACTGCCGATGTGATCGTCGTCGGGGCAGGCCCGGCCGGCTCCACCACCGCGTACTACCTGGCCAAGGCCGGGCTGGACGTGCTGCTGCTGGAGAAGACAGCCTTCCCCCGCGAGAAGGTCTGCGGCGACGGCCTCACCCCCCGTGCCACCAAGCAGCTCGTCTCCATGGGGATCGACATCTCCGAAGAGGCGGGCTGGCTGCGGAACAAGGGCCTGCGGATCATCGGCGGCGGTGTGCGTCTCCAGCTCGACTGGCCCGACCTCGCCTCGTACCCGGACTACGGACTGGTCCGCAAGCGCGACGACTTCGACGAGCAGCTGGCCCGCCAGGCCCAGAAGGCGGGCGCGCGGCTGTACGAGCGGTGCAACGTCGGCGCCCCCGTCATCGACGACCGCACGGGCCGGATCACCGGCGTGCACGCCAAGCTCGGCGAGGAGAAGACCCCGGTCACCTTCCACGCCCCGCTGGTGGTCGCCGCCGACGGCAACTCCTCCCGGATCTCGCTCGCGATGGGCCTGCACCGCCGCGAGGACCGCCCGATGGGCGTGGCGGTCCGTACCTACTTCACCTCACCGCGTCACGACGACGACTACCTCGAGTCGTGGCTGGAGCTGTGGGACCGGCGCGGTCCGGGCGAGGACCGGCTGCTGCCCGGCTACGGCTGGATCTTCGGCATGGGCGACGGCACGTCCAACGTCGGCCTCGGCGTACTGAACACCTCGGCGTCCTTCAAGGAACTGGACTGGCGCGAGGTCCTGAAGGCCTGGTGCGCCTCCATGCCGGAGGACTGGGGCTACACCGACGAGAACATGACGGGCCCGATCCGCGGCGCGGCCCTGCCGATGGCGTTCAACCGCCAGCCGCACTACACCAAGGGCCTGCTGCTGGTCGGCGACGCGGGCGGCCTGGTCAACCCGTTCAACGGCGAGGGCATCGCCTACGCGATGGAGTCCGGCCAGATCGCGGCCGACGTCATCGTCCAGGCGCACGCCCGGCAGACCCCGGCCCAGCGCGAACTGGCGCTGCACCGCTACCCGAAGGTCCTCAAGGACACCTACGGCGGCTACTACACCCTCGGCCGCGCGTTCGTGAAGCTGATCGGCAACCCGAAGGTCATGAAGATCGCGACGCAGCGCGGTCTGACCCACCCGCTGCTGATGAAGTTCACCCTGAAGATGCTGGCGAACCTGACCGACCCGTCGGGCGGCGACGCGATGGACCGCATCATCAACGGCCTGTCGAAGGTGGCCCCGAAGGCGTGAGTACCGCGGTGCTGCCCGACGGCACGGTGCTGCGGACGGCGACGCCCGCCGACGCGGAGGCGCTGTGCGCGGCGTACGTGGACAACCGGGAGCACCTGGCTCCCTGGGAGCCGCGCCGCGACGAAGGCTTCTTCACGGTCGAGGGGCAGGCCGTCCGGCTCGCCGAACGGCTCCGTGAGTACGAGGCCGGCCGCGCGGTGCCCTGGCTGCTCGTCGCCGGCGACGGGCGTGTCGTGGGGACGATCACGCTCTCCGGCATCACCCTCGGCCCCTTCTGCAGCGCCTACCTCGGCTACTGGACGGCGGCCGACCGGCAGGGCAGGGGGCTGGCGACGGCGGCCGTGGAGGCGGTGTGCGGCATCGCGGCCGGCGAGCTGGGCCTGCACCGGATCGAGGCGACGACACTGGTGGACAACCTGCGTTCGCAGCGCGTGCTCGCGCGGTGCGGCTTCGAACCCATCGGCATGGCACCGCGCTATCTGCACATCGACGGCCGGTGGCGCGACCACCGGCTGTTCCAGCGCATCCTGCACGACTCCCCACCGCCTGCGTGACGATCCGCTCATCGGTCCGCCCGGTGGTCCGCGCGCGGCGGGCGGCCTCCGCCTGGTGCGGCCTTGCCGTCAGTGACGGGACGGCGACCTCCCCACAGACCGGCCGCGACCCCCGGCAATCCACCCCATGTCAAGGGGGGTGACCGCATCTCCCATTCGGGTGGCGGGTGTACTGATCCCGCGCCCGGCTCCTGGCAAGGTCGTCGGTGAGCGATCGATCGGCCCGGGCAGGCCGGGCCACGACCAGGGGGAGAACATCCATGTTGAGCAAGCGCATCGGCGCCGCGATCCTGCTCGCCGCAACCCTCACCGGGGCGTTCGCCCCGGTGGCAGCGGCCCGGCAACACGATCCGGTGCAGCGGCAGCTGGATCTGCTCGTGGACCGGGACGGGGTGCCGGGCGCCCTTGCGTACGACGGCAAGGTGACGCGTACCGCAGGCGTCGCGGACCTGGAGTCGGGCAGGCCGATGGTCGACGCGCAGGGCCGGTTCCGGGTGGCCAGCAACACCAAGGCATTCACCGCGGCAGCCGTGATGCGCCTGGTGGCGGACGGGCGGATAAGGCTCGGCGACCGCGCGGGCACCTACGTGCCACAACTCGCCGGCCACGCCGTCACCGTACGCCAGTTGCTCAAGCAGACCAGTGGGATTCCGGAGTACACCACGCTCGTCGACTGGAGCCTGCCGCCCGGCACGCCCGAGGACCATCTCGGTCTCGCGCTCAAGAAGGAGCCCGATTTCGAGCCGGGCACCGACTGGGGCTACTCCAACACCAACTACCTCGTGCTCGGCATGCTGATCGACAAGGTGGCGGGGGTCGATTTCCGCACCTATATCGAGCGCACCATTCTGCGTCCGCTGCGCCTGGACGACACCTACTGGCCCGCGCCCGGCGAGCTGCACCTGCGCGGACCGCACGCCCGCAACTACGGCATCCACCCGGCACGTCCGGAGGCGGGCCGGGTGGACATGACCGAGCTGCCCGGGTACGAGTTCGGTGCGTCCGGCGGCCTCGTCTCCACCCCCGAGGACCTCAACGCCTTCTGGGACGGCCTGTTCGGCGGTCGGCTCCTTCCCGGTTGGGCCCTGCGCCTGATGACCCGTGACACCACCGATGTCGGCGGCCGCGACGTCTACCCGGCGGGCAGCCGGTACGGCTACGGCGTCGCATCGATCCCGCTCAGCTGCGGAGGCGTCTACTGGGGCCACGGCGGCGATCTGCCCGGCGACTCGGTCGGGGGCGGCCGGGCCACGGCCGACCGCGGCACCGTGACCGTCTACACCACGACCTGGGCGGCCGAAGGCAACAGCCTGCGCCATCTCCAAGGGGCGGTCGACGCGGCCCTGTGCGCCAGGTGAGTCCTTTGCGTCACCTTTCGTCGCTCACCGCCGCTTGACGCCGGAATGCGCCCCGCCGTGAAGCCGGCGCCGCGTCCCGTGGTGCACCCCTGAAACCGTCGAAGGGCCGCCGCTCCCCGCTGGGGAACGACGGCCCTTCCAGGCACTGAGGGAACGTCAGAGCACGCGAACCGCGCCGCTCGCCGGGTAGCCGGACAGGTCCTGGATGACGACGCCCTTGCTGGGGTTCGCGGCGTCCAGGTACTGGCCGTCACCGATGTAGACGCCCGTGTGGTACGCGGAACCGGCGCCGCCCCAGTAGAGGATGTCGCCCACCTGAAGGTTGGAGGTGCCGACCTGCGTGCCGGCCAGCGACTGGTCCTGGGAGACACGCGGCAGGTCGATGCCGACGGTGCGGTACGCGGCCTGGACCAGGCTGGAGCAGTCCCAGGCGTTGGGGCCGGTGGCGCCCATGATGTACGCGTCGCCGAGCTGCGCCTTGAGGAAGGCGACCACGGTGGCGGCGCTGCCCGTGGCGGTGCCGGTGGAGGCGGAGGCCGAGAGCGTGGTGCGCTCGGAGTCGCGGGACGCGCGCTCCTGGGCGGCGGCCTCGGCGCGCTTGCGCGCCTCTTCCTTCTCCTTGGCCTCGGCCGCGCGGTCGGCCTCGGCCTTGGCCTTCTCGGCGGCCTTCGCGGCCTTGGCGGCGGCGGCCTCTTCCTGGGCCTGCAACTGCGCCTGGAGCTCGAGGTCGAGGGCGACCTGCTGGGTGGCCTCGGCGGACTGGGCGACCGCGGCCAGGGAGTCGGCGGTGAGCAAGGGCATCTCGATGGTCTCGGTCACCGGCTCGGCGTTCGCCGGCCCGGCAGCACCGGCCACCGCGATGGTGCTGAGGAAGCCACCGGCAACTCCGGCGCGTATCGCCATTTTCGAGGCGCTGCGGCGGGGCTTCCGGTGGCTGGGTATGTGAGCGGTGTGGGACATGAGTACAACCGCTATCAGGGCGGGACGGTTCCCTTCAAGAAACGTGTGTTGCGCCACAGTTACGACCGGAACCTCTGAATCCGCTGCGCATGGACCCTTATTGACGCCGTAACGGGCAAACCGGTCACACGTGATCACAGCTGTGATCATGGGCTT
Organism: Streptomyces sp. NPDC054847; assembly: GCF_053610925.1. Classification (NCBI taxonomy): domain Bacteria; kingdom Bacillati; phylum Actinomycetota; class Actinomycetes; order Kitasatosporales; family Streptomycetaceae; genus Streptomyces; species Streptomyces sp. NPDC054847. Next base: position 12,151 of record NZ_JBSGZJ010000017.1, read on the forward strand.
TCCGTAAAAGGTCCGAATTGCCGTGGGCTTACCACCCCTTTACGTCGTTGGCCAAGCCCGCTTTTGTTGAACTCTTGAATGAGTGGCGCAGGTCACAGAATGGTCAACGTCCGCACGCTCGGGAGGCCGTGGGTCGGCGCTCCGGTCCACCGCGATCCGCCCGATCCCACTGCCGAGTGACCCGGCGGTCCAATATCACCCGATGCGGTCCATCTCGAATTTGCGTGCACCCGTCACTGCTTGATAGGGCACCCCGCCTCCGACCAGCGGTAACGGCTCCAGATGTCACGTCTGGTGATCACCCGGGAGCTTCGCGTACGAAGATCACTGCTCATCCGGCTTCATGATCCTTCGTCGGGTGGTGGAGATCACAAACTCGATGCCCGACCCCGTGTCGCAGATCACAGACCGACAGGCATAGGATGCGGGTTCCGGGCTTGTGAACTGCCTCACATGTGCACGATCTTCGGCACGATCTTCGAGGCGGCGAGTGATCGCCCGGGTGCGGTCCAACGGTCAAGGACGACTGGAAGGAGCGGGGAGGGTGAATGCTTACGCGCCCATCCTTGTGCTCGGCGCCCTCGGGGCAGGGTTTGCGATCTTCTCCGTGGTCATGGCCACGCTTATCGGCCCCAAGCGGTACAACCGGGCAAAGCTCGAAGCGTACGAGTGCGGCATCGAGCCCACACCTACGCCCGCCGGAGGCGGACGCTTTCCGATCAAGTACTACCTGACGGCGATGCTCTTCATCATTTTCGACATCGAGATCGTCTTCCTCTATCCCTGGGCCGTCACCTTCGACGCCCTGGGGATCTTCGGGCTCGTGGAGATGCTGCTCTTCGTGCTCACCGTCTTCGTCGCCTACGCGTATGTATGGCGGCGCGGCGGCCTGGAATGGGACTGAGGGGCTGAGGGGCACACCATGGGACTCGAAGAGAAGCTGCCGAGCGGTTTCCTGCTGACCACCGTCGAACAGGCCGCGGGCTGGGTGCGCAAGTCATCCGTCTTTCCCGCGACGTTCGGTCTGGCCTGCTGCGCCATCGAGATGATGACGACCGGTGCCGGCCGGTACGACCTGGCGCGTTTCGGCATGGAGGTCTTCCGCGGATCGCCGCGCCAGGCCGACCTGATGATCGTGGCCGGGCGGGTGAGCCAGAAGATGGCGCCCGTCCTGCGCCAGGTCTACGACCAGATGCCCAACCCCAAGTGGGTCATCTCCATGGGCGTTTGCGCATCATCGGGCGGAATGTTCAACAATTACGCGATTGTGCAGGGTGTTGATCATATTGTCCCTGTTGACATCTATCTGCCCGGTTGCCCCCCGCGCCCCGAGATGCTGATGGACGCGATCCTCAAGCTCCACCAGAAGATCCAGAGCTCCAAGCTCGGTGTGAACGCGGAGGAAGCGGCCCGCGAGGCGGAGGAGGCGGCCCTCAAGGCGCTCCCGACGATCGAGATGAAGGGGCTGCTGCGATGACGGACCAGCCGAATCCCGAGAAGGACCTCTCCGCGCAGAACCTTCCCGGCCAGCGCGGCGAGCACGGCGAGGAGATCCGCGTCCAGCGCGGCATGTTCGGCGCCAACAACGGAGGGGACACGTCCGGCTACGGAGGGCTCGTCCGCTCCGTACGGCTGCCCGGGCCGGCCACCCGCCCCTACGGCGGCTGGTTCGACGAGGTGGCCGACGAACTCGAGGGCGCGCTCGAGGAGCAGGGCATCGTCCCCGAGAACGCCATCGAGAAGACCGTCGTCGACCGCGGCGAACTGACCTTCCACATCGCGCGCGAACACCTGCTGCACGTGGCGAGGACACTGCGTGACGACCCGGCGCTGCGCTTCGAGCTCTGCACCGGGGTCAGCGGCGTGCACTACCTGGAGGACAAGGGCCGGGAGCTGCACGCCGTCTACCACCTGCGCTCGCTGACCCACGGCCGGCTGATCCGGCTCGAGGTCTCCGCCCCGGACCGCGACCCGCACGTCCCGTCACTGGTGTCGGTCTATCCGACCAACGACTGGCACGAGCGCGAGACCTACGACTTCTTCGGGCTCGTCTTCGACGGCCACCCCGCCCTCACCCGGATCATGATGCCGGACGACTGGCAGGGCTTCCCGCAGCGCAAGGACTATCCGCTCGGCGGCATCGCCGTCGAGTACAAGGGCGCCCAGATCCCGGCTCCGGACCAGCGGAGGTCGTACTCGTGACTACACCGTCTGCACACGCACGCGAAACCACCGAAGGCCCCGTCTACACGGTCACCGGTGGCGACTGGGACGAGGTCGTCCGGTCCGCGGCCAAGGCCGACGACGAGCGCATCGTCGTCAACATGGGCCCGCAGCACCCCTCCACGCACGGAGTGCTCCGCCTGATCCTCGAGATCGACGGCGAGACGGTCACCGAGGCCCGCTGCGGCATCGGCTACCTCCACACCGGCATCGAGAAGAACCTCGAGTACCGGACGTGGACGCAGGGCACCACCTTCGTGACGCGCATGGACTACCTGACGCCGTTCTTCAACGAGACGGCGTACTGCCTCGGCGTGGAGCGGCTGCTCGGCATCGAGGACCAGATCCCCGACCGCGCGACCGTCATCCGCGTCCTGCTGATGGAGCTCAACCGCCTCTCCTCGCACCTGGTGTGCATCGCCACCGGAGGCATGGAGCTCGGCGCCACCACGATCATGATCTACGGATTCCGTGATCGTGAACTCATTCTCGACATCTACGAGCTGATCACCGGCCTGCGCATGAACCACGCGTACATCCGGCCCGGCGGACTCGCGCAGGACCTGCCCCCCGGCGCGGTCGACCAGCTCCGCGAGTTCGTGAAGACGATGAAGAAGAACCTGCCGGAGTACGACAAGCTCGCCACCGGCAACCCGATCTTCAAGGCCCGTATGCAGGACGTCGGGTACCTGGACCTGACCGGCTGCATGGCGCTCGGCGCGACCGGACCGATCCTGCGCTCGACGGGCCTCGCCCACGACCTGCGCAAGACCGACCCGTACTGCGGCTACGAGACGTACGACTTCGACGTACCGACCGCCGACACCTGCGACTCCTACGGCCGCTTCCTCATCCGCCTCGAGGAGATGCGGCAGTCGCTGCGGATCGTCGAGCAGTGCCTGGACCGGCTCGAGCCGGGCCCGGTGATGGTCGCCGACAAGAAGATCGCCTGGCCCGCGCAGCTCGCACTCGGCCCCGACGGTCTCGGCAACTCCCTGGACCACATCAAGAAGATCATGGGCACCTCGATGGAGGCCCTGATCCACCACTTCAAGCTGGTGACAGAGGGGTTCAGGGTGCCGGCCGGGCAGGCGTACGCCGCGGTCGAGTCACCGAAGGGCGAACTCGGTGTCCATGTCGTCTCCGACGGCGGGACCCGCCCCTTCCGGGTCCACTTCCGCGACCCGTCGTTCACCAACCTGCAGGCCATGGCGGCCATGTGCGAGGGCGGCCAGGTGGCCGACGTCATCGTCGCCGTCGCGTCCATCGACCCCGTGATGGGAGGCGTCGACCGATGACGGACGTATCGCTGGGCATGCCGCAACTGCCGGCCCCGGACTATCCGGCCGAGGTGCGCGCGCGGCTCGAGGCGGACGCGAAGGAGATCATCGCCCGCTATCCCGGCAGCCGGTCCGCCCTGCTGCCGCTGCTGCACCTGGTGCAGTCGGAGGAGGGCCATGTCTCCCGCACCGGCATGCGCTTCTGCGCCGAGATGCTGGACCTGACCACGGCCGAGGTGACCGCGGTCGCCACCTTCTACTCGATGTACCGGCGCAAGCCGTCCGGCGACTACCAGGTCGGCGTCTGCACCAACACGCTCTGCGCGGTGATGGGCGGCGACGCGATCTTCGAGGAGCTGAAGGAGCACCTCGGCGTCGGCAACAACGAGACGACCGACGACGGCAAGATCACCCTCGAGCACATCGAGTGCAACGCGGCCTGCGACTTCGCCCCCGTGGTGATGGTCAACTGGGAGTTCTTCGACAACCAGACGCCCGAGTCCGCCAAGCAGCTCGTCGACGACCTGCGCGCCGGCGAGCAGGTCGTCCCCACCCGTGGCGCGCCGCTGTGCACCTACAAGGAGACGGCCCGCATCCTGGCCGGCTTCCCCGACCAGCGGCCCGGCGCGGTCGAGGCAGGCGGCGGCGCGGGGCCCGCGTCGCTCGTCGGGCTCAAGCTCGCCAAGGGCGAGGCCGCTCCGGCGCGCGTGGTCCACCCGCGCGGCGAGTACCCGAAGGACCGTCCGCAGGCCGGATCCGAGCACCTCAGCTCGCACGACGCACCGCAGAAGACTTCGGCATCCGACCCGGACAACCCGGCCGGACCTGTCGCGGAGGGTGAGTGATGACCTTGTCCACCGAGTACGACGGCGGCTCCCGGCCGGAGGTCGGGGGAGAGAGCAGCCCTGAGAAGCTCCTCTCCCCGGTCCTGTCGGCCTTCTGGGACGATCCGCAGTCGTGGACGCTCGCGACCTACCGCAGGCACGACGGCTACGAGGGCCTGCGCAAGGCGCTCGCCATGTCGCCCGACGACCTGATCGCGTACGTCAAGGACGCCGGTCTGCGCGGCCGCGGCGGCGCCGGCTTCCCCACCGGTATGAAGTGGCAGTTCATTCCGCAGGGCGACGGCAAGCCGCACTATCTCGTCGTCAACGCCGACGAGTCGGAGCCCGGCACCTGCAAGGACATCCCCCTTCTCTTCGCCAATCCGCACTCCCTCATCGAGGGAATCGTGATCGCCTGCTACGCGATCCGCTCCAGCCACGCCTTCATCTACCTGCGCGGCGAGGTCGTCCCCGTCCTGCGGCGGCTGCACGAGGCCGTGCGCGAGGCGTACGAGGCGGGATTCCTCGGCAGGAACATCCTCGGCAGCGGCCTCGACCTGGAACTCACCGTGCACGCGGGCGCCGGCGCCTACATCTGCGGTGAGGAGACGGCGCTGCTGGACTCCCTGGAAGGCCGCCGCGGCCAGCCCCGGCTGCGGCCCCCCTTCCCCGCGGTCGCCGGCCTGTACGCCTGCCCCACTGTGGTGAACAACGTCGAGTCCATCGCGTCGGTTCCCGCGATCCTCCACAAGGGCAAGGACTGGTTCAGGTCCATGGGCAGCGAGAAGTCACCGGGCTTCACGCTGTACTCGCTCAGCGGTCATGTCGCGAGCCCCGGCCAGTACGAGGCGCCGCTCGGCATCACCCTGCGCCAGCTGCTCGACATGAGCGGCGGGATGCGGCCCGGCCACCGGCTGAAGTTCTGGACGCCCGGCGGTTCGTCGACCCCGATGTTCACCGACGAGCACCTCGACGTACCACTGGACTACGAGGGCGTGGGCGCCGCCGGTTCGATGCTCGGCACCAAGGCGCTCCAGTGCTTCGACGAGACGACCTGCGTGGTGCGGGCCGTCACCCGCTGGACCGAGTTCTACGCCCACGAGTCCTGCGGCAAGTGCACGCCCTGCCGCGAAGGGACGTACTGGCTCGTCCAGTTGCTCCGCGACATCGAGGCGGGGAAGGGCCTCATGTCCGACCTCGACAAGCTCAACGACATCGCCGACAACATCAACGGCAAGTCGTTCTGCGCCCTCGGCGACGGCGCCGCCTCGCCGATCTTCTCCTCGCTCAAGTACTTCCGCGACGAGTACGAGCAGCACATCACGCAGGGCGGTTGCCCCTTCGACCCTGCCAGGTCGACGGCCTGGGCGGACAAGCACATGGAGGTGAACGCATGACGGTCACGACGTCTGCCCCCTCCGGGGGCTCCGAGGCCCCGGTCCCGCCCGAGGACCTCGTGACGCTGACCATCGACGGCATCGAGATCTCCGTCCCCAAGGGGACGCTGGTCATCCGGGCCGCCGAGCTCCTCGGCATCGAGATCCCGCGCTTCTGCGACCACCCGCTCCTCGACCCGGCCGGCGCCTGCCGCCAGTGCATCGTCGAGGTGGAGGGCCAGCGCAAGCCGATGGCCTCCTGCACCATCACCTGCACCGACGGCATGGTCGTCAGGTCGCAGCTCACCTCGCCCGTCGCCGAGAAGGCGCAGAAGGGCGTGATGGAGCTGCTGCTGATCAACCATCCGCTGGACTGCCCGGTCTGCGACAAGGGCGGCGAGTGCCCCCTGCAGAACCAGGCCGTCTCGCACGGCCAGGCCGAATCGCGGTTCGAGGGCAAGAAGCGCACCTTCGAGAAGCCGGTTCCGCTCTCCACGCAGGTGCTGCTGGACCGTGAGCGGTGCGTGCTCTGCGCCCGCTGCACCCGCTTCTCCAACCAGGTGGCGGGCGACCCGATGATCGAGCTGCTGGAGCGCGGCGCGCTCCAGCAGGTCGGCACCGGTGAGGGCGACCCGTTCGAGTCGTACTTCTCCGGGAACACCATCCAGATCTGCCCGGTGGGCGCGCTGACCTCGGCCGCGTACCGCTTCCGCTCCCGCCCCTTCGACCTGGTGTCCTCGCCGAGCGTGTGCGAGCACTGTGCGGGCGGCTGCGCCACCCGCACCGACCACCGCCGCGGCAAGGTCATGCGGCGCCTCGCCGCGGAGGACCCGGAGGTCAACGAGGAGTGGCTGTGCGACAAGGGACGCTTCGGCTTCCGTTACGCCCAGCAGCGTGACCGGCTCACCACGCCGCTCGTCCGCAACGAGCGGGGTGTGCTGGAGCCGGCGAGCTGGCCGGAGGCGCTGGAGGCCGCGGCCCGCGGTCTCGTCAAGGGCCGTACCGGCGTCCTCACCGGCGGCCGGCTGACCGTCGAGGACGCCTACGCGTACGCCAAGTTCGCCCGGGTCGCCCTCGACACCAACGACATCGACTTCCGTGCGCGGGCGCACTCCGCGGAGGAGGCCGACTTCCTCGCGGCGCGGGTCGCGGGGCAGGGCAGGGACCTGTCCGGCACCGGAGTCACCTACACGTCACTGGAGAAGGCCCCGGCGGTGCTGCTCGCGGGCTTCGAGTCGGAGGAGGAGGCCCCCGGCGTCTTCCTGCGGCTGCGCAAGGCCCACCGCAAGTACGGACAGCGCGTCTTCTCCCTCGCCACGCACGCCACCCGCGGCCTCGAGAAGGCGGGCGGGACCCTGCTGCCCGCGGCCCCCGGCACCGAGACGGAGTGGCTGAACGCCCTCACCTCGGGCACCGGCCTCGACGAGGCCGGCGCGAAGGCGGCACAGGCGCTGCGCGCCGAGGGCGCGGTGATCGTGGTCGGCGAACGGCTAGCGGCCGTGCCCGGCGGTCTCACCGCCGCCGTGCGCGCCTCGGCCGCCACCGGCGCACAGCTGGTGTGGATCCCGCGCCGCGCCGGAGAGCGGGGCGCCGTCGAGGCGGGCGCGCTGCCGTCGCTGCTGCCGGGCGGCCGCCCGGCGACCGACCCGCGGGCCCGTACGGAGACCGCGGAGGTCTGGCGGGTACGTGAACTGCCGCACCGCTACGGCCGCGACACCGGCCAGATCGTCGAGGCCGCGGCCACTGGCGAACTGGGCGCGCTGCTCGTCGCGGGCGTCGAGGTCGCGGACCTGCCCGACCCGGCGCGGGCGCGAGAGGCGCTCGACGCGGTCGGGTTCCTCGTGTCGCTGGAGCTCCGCCCCAGCGAGGTCACCGAACGGGCGGACGTCGTCCTCCCGGTCGCGGCCGTCGCGGAGAAGCCCGGCACCTTCCTCAACTGGGAGGGCAGGGCCCGGATGTTCGAGGCGGCGCTCAAGCCCGAGCAGATGACCCGGACCCTCGCGCCGACCGACGCACGGGTGCTGCACATGCTGGCCGACACGCTCGACGTGCCCTTCGGCCTGCCGGACCTCAGGTCCGTCCGCACCGAACTGGACCGGCTCGGCAGCTGGGACGGCCCCCGGGCCACCGAGCCGGCGCAGAGCGCCGAACCGCTGCCGAGGCCGGGCTCCGGCGAGGCGGTCCTCGCCGGGCACCGGCTCCTGCTCGACCAGGGCCTGCTCCAGCAGGGCGACGAGGCGCTGGCCGGCACCCGGCACGCCGCGGTCGCCAGGCTGTCGGCGGCCACGGCGGCGGAGACCGGCGTCAAGGACGGCGACGAGCTGGAGGTCCGCGGACCGGCCGGTTCCGTGCGGCTGCCGCTCCAGGTGAGCGAGATGCCCGACCGGGTGGTGTGGCTGCCGATGAACTCCGTCGGCGGCGGCGTCACCACGGACACCGGGGCACGCCCCGGCGAGCTGGTCCGTATCGCGGCGGCGACGGGCGCGACGGAGGTGGAGGCATGACCGTCCTGGCATTGGAAGACCTGTCGATGTTCGGACGCGACCCCTGGTGGCTCGTCCTCATCAAGGCCGTGTTCTGCTTCGCCTTCCTGATGGTGACCGTGCTCTTCTCCATCGTGTGGGAGCGCAAGGTCGTCGCCTGGATGCAGCTGCGCATCGGCCCGAACCGGCACGGCCCCTGGGGCATGCTCCAGTCGCTCGCCGACGGCATCAAGCTGATGCTGAAGGAAGACGTCATCGTCAAGCGGGCCGACAAGGTCGTCTACGTCCTGGCGCCGATCGTGGCCGCGATTCCCGCGTTCATGGCGATCGCCGTGATCCCCTTCGGCCCGTCCGGCAACGAGGTCTCGATCTTCGGTCAGCGCACCACGATGCAGCTGACCGACCTGCCGATCGCGATGCTCTACATCCTCGCGATCGCCTCCGTCGGCATCTACGGCATCGTGCTCGCCGGCTGGTCCTCCGGCTCGACCTACCCGCTGCTCGGCGGTCTGCGCTCCTGCGCGCAGATGATCTCGTACGAGATCGCGATGGGCGCGGCGTTCGCCTCCGTCTTCCTCTACTCCGGGTCGATGTCGACCTCGGCGATCGTGGAGGCGCAGGCCGACCGCTGGTTCATCATCCTGCTGCCGGTCTCCTTCATCATCTACGTCGTCACGATGGTCGGTGAGACCAACCGCGCTCCGTTCGACATGCCGGAGTCCGAGGGCGACCTGGTCGGCGGCTTCAACACCGAGTACAGCTCCATCAAGTTCGCGATGTTCATGCTGGCCGAGTACGTCAACATGGTCACCGTCTCCGCCGTCTCCGTGACGCTCTTCCTGGGCGGCTGGCGGGCGCCGTACCCGGTCTCCACCTTCTGGGAGGGCGCGAACCACGGCTGGTGGCCGATGCTCTGGTTCGTCCTCAAGGTGCAGCTGCTGCTGTTCTTCTTCATCTGGCTGCGGGGCACGCTGCCCCGGGTCCGCTACGACCAGCTGATGAAGCTCGGCTGGAAGGTCCTGATCCCGGTCTCCGTGGTCTGGCTGATGCTGGTGGCGACCGTGCGCGCGCTGCGCAACGAGAACTACGACTTCCAGCAGATCGTGCTGTACGTCGGCGGCGCGGTGATCGCGGTGCTGCTGCTCTCCCTCGTCGCCGACATGTTCCGCGGCCGCAAGGAGAAGGCCGAGGAAGCGGCCGCGCCGCCGCCCCCGGCCTTCGACCCGATGGCGGGCGGGTTCCCCGTACCGCCGCTGCCCGGCCAGGAGTTGCCGCCGGTGCCCCGCAGGCGGCCCCGGCACGAGCGTGAGCTGATCGTCAGTGGCGGCCCCAATGACAGTGATGGTCCTCGGGACGGAAAGGAGGCTGACGGTGTCTGAGGAATCCCAGCGCAAGGAATCCGGTGGCAAGGAATCCGAGAACACGTTCCTGAATCCGGTTGCCGGCTTCGGCGTGACCTTCAAGGCCATGTTCAAGAAGCGGCTGACCGAGCAGTACCCGGAGCAGCAGAAGGTCACGGCGCCGCGCTTCCACGGCCGGCACCAGCTCAACCGCCATCCGGACGGACTCGAGAAGTGCGTCGGGTGCGAGCTGTGCGCCTGGGCCTGTCCGGCGGACGCGATCTATGTGGAGGGCGCGGACAACACCGAGGAGGAGCGCTACTCCCCGGGTGAGCGGTACGGCCGCGTCTACCAGATCAACTACGCCCGCTGCATCCTGTGCGGTCTGTGCATCGAGGCCTGTCCGACCCGCGCGCTGACGATGACGAACGAGTTCGAACTCGCCGACTCGAGCCGCGAGAACCTCATCTACACCAAGGAGCAGCTGCTCGCCGGTCTGGAAGAGGGCATGGTCGACTCGCCTCACGCGATCTACCCCGGCATGGACGAACAGGACTACTACCGGGGCCTGGTCACCGAGGCCGCACCCGGCACGGTCCAGCAGGCCCCCGTCTCCAAGGATCAGCCGCAGGAGGGCGAGTCGAGCTTCGGCGAGGACGAGCCCGCCTCGAAGAAGGTGATCGGCACATGAACACGCTCGCCGCATCCGTCACCTCCACCGGCGAGGCCGTCCAGTTCTGGGTCCTCGGCACGATCGCCGTGATCGGGGCGCTCTGCACGATCCTGATGAAGCGGGCCGTGCACAGCGCCCTGTGCCTGGCCGGGACGATGATCATCCTCGCGGTGTTCTACCTGGCCAACGGCGCGTACTTCCTGGGCGTCGTACAGATCGTCGTCTACACCGGCGCGATCATGATGCTGTTCCTCTTCGTCGTCATGCTCGTCGGCGTCACGGCCGCCGACTCCCTCAAGGAGACGCTGAAGGGACAGCGCTGGCTCGCCGCGGCCTGCGGCCTCGGCTTCGGCATCCTGCTGATCGCCGGCATCGGCAACGCGTCCCTGAAGAACTTCAACGGACTGGGCGCCGCCAACTCCGCGCACGGCGGGAACGTCGAGGGCCTCGCGGCCCTCATCTTCACCAAGTACGTCTTCGCCTTCGAGATCACCGGCGCGCTGCTGATCACGGCGGCCGTCGGCGCGATGGTGCTCACCCACCGGGAACGCACCGAGCGGGCCAGGACCCAGCGCGAACTCTCCGAGCAGCGCGTCCGCGAGGGCAAGCATCTGCCTCCGCTGCCCGCGCCCGGTGTCTACGCCAGGCACAACGCGGTGGACATCGCCGGTCTGCTGCCGGACGGCACCCCGTCCGAGCTCACCGTCAACAGGACGCTGCGCGACCGCGGTCAGATCCGGGACGTCTCGACGGAGGCGCTCGACGACCTCAAGGCCCTGGAGCAGCGCTCCGAGGAGCGCCTCGGACGCGACCGGGACTCCCGGGACCGGGACGGACAGGAGGCCAAGCGGTGAATCCGGTCAACTACCTCTATCTCGCCGCCCTGCTGTTCACCATCGGCGCGGCGGGTGTCCTGATCCGGCGGAACGCGATCGTGGTGTTCATGTGCGTCGAGCTCATGCTCAACGCCTGCAACCTCGCGTTCGTCGCCTTCTCCCGTATGCACGGCAATCTCGACGGCCAGATCATCGCGTTCTTCACGATGGTCGTCGCCGCGGCGGAGGTCGTGGTCGGGCTCGCGATCATCGTGTCGCTGTTCCGCTCCCGCCACTCGGCCTCGGTCGACGACGCCAGCCTGATGAAGCTGTAAGGGGTCGGAAGAATCGTGGAGAACCTGATTGCGCTGCTCGTCGCGGCGCCCCTGCTCGGAGCGGCGGTCCTGCTGTGCGGCGGGCGCCGCCTCGACCGGACCGGCCACTGGCTGGGCACTCTGCTCGCCGCCGCGTCCTTCGTGGTCGGCGCGGCGCTGTTCGTCGACATGCTGGGCAAGGGGCCGGAGGAACGGGCCCTGCACCAGAAGCTGTTCAGCTGGATCCCCGTCGAGGGCTTCCAGGCGGACATCGCCTTCCAGCTCGACCAGCTGTCGATGACGTTCGTCCTGCTGATCACCGGTGTGGGCACCCTGATCCACATCTACTCGATCGGTTACATGGAGCACGACGAGCGGCGCCGCCGCTTCTTCGGCTACCTCAACCTCTTCCTCGCGGCGATGCTCCTGCTGGTCGTCGCCGACAACTACCTCCTGCTGTACGTCGGCTGGGAGGGCGTCGGGCTCGCGTCCTACCTGCTCATCGGCTTCTGGCAGCACAAGCCCAGCGCGGCGACCGCGGCGAAGAAGGCGTTCCTCGTCAACCGCGTCGGCGACATGGGCCTGTCGATCGCGATCATGCTGATGTTCACCACCTTCGGCACCTTCGCCTTCGGGCCGGTGCTGGGGGCGACCGGGGAGACCAGCGAGGGCATGCTGACGGCCATCGGCCTGATGCTGCTGCTCGCCGCGTGCGGCAAGTCGGCCCAGGTGCCGCTGCAGTCCTGGCTCGGGGACGCGATGGAGGGCCCGACCCCCGTCTCCGCCCTGATCCACGCGGCCACCATGGTCACCGCCGGTGTCTACCTCATCGTCCGCTCCGGCGCGATCTTCAACGCCGCCCCGGACGCGCAGCTCGCCGTCGTCATCGTCGGCGCGGTCACGCTCCTCTTCGGTGCGATCGTCGGTTGCGCGAAGGACGACATCAAGAAGGCGCTGGCCGGTTCCACGATGTCGCAGATCGGCTACATGGTCCTCGCGGCCGGCCTCGGCCCGATCGGCTACGCCTTCGCGATCATGCACCTGGTGACGCACGGCTTCTTCAAGGCCGGGCTCTTCCTCGGCGCCGGTTCGGTCATGCACGGCATGAACGACGAGGTGGACATGAGGAAGTACGGCGGCCTGCGCAAGTACATGCCGATCACCTTCGTCACCTTCGGTCTCGGCTACCTGGCGATCATCGGCTTCCCCGGCCTGTCCGGCTTCTGGTCCAAGGACAAGATCATCGAGGCGGCGTTCGCCTACGACGACGGGATCCGCGGCTGGATCTTCGGCGGTGTTGCGCTGCTCGGCGCGGGCATCACCGCGTTCTACATGACGCGCGTGATGATCATGACCTTCTTCGGTGAGAAGCGCTGGCAGCCTGCGCCCGACCCGGACAAGGACGCGAGTGTCGAGCCCGGCATCGAGGTGACCCCCGGCGAGATGCCGCACCCGCACGAGTCGCCCAGGTCGATGACGATCCCCATGATCGTGCTCGCCTTCGGGTCGGTCTTCGCGGGAGCGTTCTTCTCCATCGGCGACCGGTTCGCCAACTGGCTCGCCCCGGTGACCGAGTTCGAGCACCCGCACCCGGTGATCAGCGTCCCGGCCATCACGACCGCGACCATGGTCGTCCTGCTGGCCGGCGCTCTGATCGCCTACCTGATGTACGGGCGCCGGCCCGTGCCGGTCACCGCGCCGCGCGGCTCGCTGCTCACCCGGGCCGCCCGCCGCGACCTGCTCCAGGACGACTTCAACCACGTGGTCCTGGTCCGCGGCGGCGAGCACCTCACCCGGTCCCTGGTCTACGTCGACCACAGCCTGGTCGACGGAGTGGTGAACGGCACGGCCGCCTCGTTCGGCGGGCTCTCCGGCCGGCTGCGCAAGCTGCAGAACGGCTACGCCCGCAGCTACGCGGTCTCGATGTTCGGCGGTACGGCGATCCTGATCGCCGCGACCCTGCTGATGAGGGCGGTCTGACATGTCCTTCCCGATCCTGACGGCCACGGCGGTGCTCCCGGCGGTGGGCGCCATCGTCACCGCCGCCGTCCCCGCCGCGCGCAGGACCGCCGCCAAGTGGGTGGCCCTGCTCTTCTCGCTCGCCACGCTGGTCATGGCCGCGATCGTGCTCGTACGGTTCGAGCCCGGCGGCGACCGGTACCAACTCACCGAATCGCACGCCTGGATCGCCGACTTCGGCGTCCGCTACGAGCTCGGTGTGGACGGCATCGGGGTCGTGATGGTGGCGCTCACCGCGCTGCTGATCCCGTTCGTCATCCTCGCGGGCTGGCACGACGCCGATCCTCTCGAGAACAAGTCGTCACGCTGGCGGCCCACTCAGGGCTTCTTCGCCCTGATCCTCATGGTCGAGGCGATGGTGGTCCTGTCCTTCGAGGCCACCGACGTCTTCCTGTTCTACATCCTGTTCGAAGCCATGCTCATCCCGATGTACTTCCTCATCGGCGGCTTCGGCGACCGCGCCCACTCCGGCACCGACGAGAACGCCGCCGCGCAGCGGTCGTACGCGGCGGTCAAGTTCCTGCTGTACAACCTGGCCGGCGGCCTGATCATGCTCGCCGCCGTCATCGGGCTGTACGTGGTCGCGGGCAGCTTCTCGCTCTCCGAGATCGCCGAGGCCAGGGCGAACGGCTCGCTGGAGATGGCGACCACCACCGAACGGCTGCTGTTCCTCGGCTTCTTCTTCGCCTTCGCGATCAAGGCGCCGCTGTGGCCGCTGCACACCTGGCTGCCCAACGCGATGGGCGAGGCGACGGCTCCCGTCGCCGTGCTCATCACGGCGGTCGTCGACAAGGTCGGCACCTTCGCGATGCTGCGGTTCTGCCTCCAGCTCTTCCCGGAGGCGTCGAAGTGGGCGACCCCGGCGATCATCGTGCTGGCGCTGGTCAGCATTGTCTACGGCGCGCTGCTCGCCGTAGGCCAGCGCGACATCAAGCGCCTGATCGCCTACGCGTCGGTCTCGCACTTCGGCTTCATCATCCTGGGCATCTTCGCCATGACCAGCCAGGGCCAGTCCGGCGCGACGCTCTACATGGTCAACCACGGCCTGTCCACGGCGGCGCTGATGCTGGTGGCCGGCTTCCTGATCTCGCGGCGCGGCTCGCGGCTCATCGCCGACTACGGCGGTGTGCAGAAGGTCGCCCCGGTGCTCGCCGGCACGTTCCTGATCGGTGGCCTGGCCACCCTCTCGCTGCCGGGGCTCGCGCCGTTCGTCAGTGAGTTCCTGGTCCTGGTGGGCACGTTCGCCGCCTATCCGGTGGCCGGGATCATCGCGACCTTCGGCATCGTGCTCGCCGCGCTCTACACCCTCGTCCTCTACCAGCGGACGATGACCGGTCCGGTGAAGGCCGAGGTGCGCGCGATGCCGGACCTCAGGGTGCGTGAACTGGCGGTGGTCGCACCGCTGATCGCCCTGCTGCTCTTCCTCGGCGTCTTCCCGAAGCCGCTGACGGAGATCATCAACCCGGCCGTGGAGCACACGATGTCCGACGTACAGAAGCAGGACCCCCGGCCCGATGTGGAGGCGGCCAAGTGAGCGCTACAGCTGTCCACAGCCTGTGGACAACGGCGGCGGAGGTCGAGCCCCTCGGCAAGATCCCCACGCCCCACATCGAGTACGCACAACTGGCGCCCGTGCTGATCGTCGTCGGCGCGGCCGTCCTGGGCATCCTGGTGGAGGCCTTCGTCCCGCGCAGGGCCCGCTACTACACCCAGCTGTTCCTCACGACCGTCGCGCTCGCGGCCGCCTTCGCCGCGGTCGTCGGGCTCGCGGCCGGCGGGTACGGCACCACCGAGAAGCAGATCGCGGCGATGGGCGCCATCGCCGTCGACGGCCCGGCGCTCTTCCTTCAGGGCACCATCCTGCTGGCCTCGCTGGTGTCGGTGTTCACCTTCGCCGAACGCCGGCTCGACCCGGCGGCGCACGGGAACCGCATCGACTCGTTCGCCGCGGAGGCCGCCGCCGTACCGGGCAGCGAGCACGAGAAGGCCGCGGTCAAGGCTGGGTTCACCACCACAGAGGTGTTCCCGCTCGTGCTGTTCGCGATCACGGGCATGCTGGTCTTCCCGGCCGCGAACGATCTGCTGACGCTTTTCATCGCCCTCGAGGTGTTCTCCCTCCCGCTGTACCTCCTGTGCGCCGTGGCCCGCCGCAAGCGGCTCATGTCGCAGGAGGCCGCGGTGAAGTACTTCCTGCTGGGCGCGTTCTCCTCCGCGTTCCTGCTCTTCGGCATCGCCCTGGTCTACGGCTACGCGGGCTCCGTCTCGTACGCCCGGATCGCGGACGTCGTCGAGGGCAGCGTGCGCACCATCGACCCGGCGCTCGCCGACACCATGGGCAACGACGCGCTGCTGCTGATCGGCGGCGCGCTGATCCTCATGGGCCTGCTGTTCAAGGTCGGCGCGGTGCCGTTCCACATGTGGACGCCGGACGTCTACCAGGGCGCGCCCACCCCGGTCACCGGCTTCATGGCCGCGGCCACCAAGGTCGCCGCGTTCGGCGCGCTGCTGCGGCTGCTCTACGTGGCGCTGCCGGGCCTCGCCTGGGACTGGCAGCCGGTCATGTGGGCGATCGCCATCGTCACCATGCTCGGCGGTGCGATCGTCGCGATCACGCAGACCGACATCAAGCGGCTGCTGGCGTACTCGTCGATCGCGCACGCCGGGTTCATCCTCGCCGGTGTCATCGCCACGACTCCTGAGGGCATCTCGTCCGTTCTCTTCTACCTGCTGGCCTACTCCTTCGTGACGATCGGGGCGTTCGCGGTCGTCACCCTGGTCCGCGACGCGGGCGGCGAGGCCACGCACCTGTCCAAGTGGGCGGGGCTCGGGCGGCGTTCGCCGCTGGTGGCAGCGGTCTTCGCGGTGTTCCTGCTGGCCTTCGCGGGCATCCCGCTGACCTCCGGTTTCGCGGGCAAGTTCGCGGTCTTCAAGGCGGCGGCGGAGGGCGGCGCCGGGGCGCTGGTCGTGGTCGGTGTGATCTCGTCGGCGATCGCCGCGTTCTTCTACATCCGGGTCATCGTGCTGATGTTCTTCAGCGAACCGAAGCCGGAGGGCCCGACGGTGGCGGTGCCGTCGCCGCTGACGATGACGACGATCGGGGTCGGCGTGGCGGTCACGCTGGCGCTCGGTCTCGCACCGCAGTACTTCCTGGATCTGGCGAGCCAGGCGGGCGTGTTCGTCCGCTGACGGGCGGCACGGCGAGAAGGTCCGGCGTCTCCTCGGGGGAGAGGCCGGACCTTCGGCGTGTCCTACTGCTCGCGGGGCCGCCGGCGCTTGGTGGTGATCGCCGTCAGATCGAGATCGACGGCGAACGGGACATCCACCTTCATCCGGCCCCGGAAGATCCCGGTACTGGTGTACTGGCCGGTGTTCGGTTCCAGCTCGAAGACGTAGACGACGGCGCGGCCGTTGTCGTTCTCCACGCGCCAGTACACGGGGATGCCGGCCCGGGCGTACTTCAGCGGCTTGGTCTCCCGGTCCCGGGACATCGACTCGGTGGAAACGACCTCGATCGCGAGCCGCACGGTCTCGGCGGGGAAGCGGGTCTGCTCCGGGTCCTGGATCACATGCTCGGGCACGACGATCACATCGGGCTCCGGCCGGTTCTGCCGGTCGATGTCGATGGTGAACTCACGGACGACCTCGAAGTCCTCCGGTGCCAGCGACTGCAGCTGCCATTTGAAAAAGTCCACCGCACGCTCGTGGAAAAGGGTCTGCGGACTCACGAAGACGAGGCTCCCGTCGATCAGCTCCGTGTGCGGAGGCAGGTTCGGAAGCTTGTCCAGGTCGTCGGCGGTCCAGCCGCCCACGGGCGGGACCGGCCACTCGGCCTTTCTCGCCGTCGGTTCCACGCTCATCAGTGCTCCCATGGGACGGAGTCTCGCGGGCCTGTCCAGCGTATCGGGCGGAAACGGATCAACACCCGGCGCACGTGTGAACGAGTCACCCTTGGTTGACGTTCTCGGTCGGTAAGGCCGGGACGGCCCTGTTCCGTGCCGGTGCGACTCGTGCCATCGTGACCAGGATTGGTCTGGACCTGCCATGTCGCTGGTGTGAGGGAGCTGCACGATGCGCGGCACCACAGTCCTGCCGGGGACGCCCGGCCCCGAACCGCAGCCGGGCGCACTGCCCATGCACCGCCTGGAGGTGCCGATGCCCAACGCGATGCCGTTCGCGATCGGCACCTTCGACACCATCGGCCCCATGTCCCGGGCCGCCTTCCCGCACCGGCACACCTTCTACGAGATCGTGCACGTCACCAGCGGGACCGGCGCCCATGTGGTCGACCTCTCCCGGTGGCGGCTGCGGCCGCCGCACCTGGGCGTCATCGCCCCCGGACAGGTGCACCACTGGGAGGGCGCGGCGGGGCTGGAGGGATCCGTCGTGCTCTTCACCGAGGACTTCCTGCTCGACCATCCCGGCGACCGGGAGCTGCTGCGGCGCCTGGGGGAGCGGCCCTGGCGGGACCTCGACGAGGCGACCCACGACCGGACCGCCCGGCTGATCGCCGACCTCGACGACGAGTACCGCACCGGCGCCGACGGTTTCGCGACCGTGCTGCGGGCCCTGCTGCACATCCTCGTCGTACGGGCCGCGCGCCTTCCGGAGCCGGCGTCCGCGCCGCCCCTCACCCGGCCCGGCGCTGTGGCGGAGGAGTTCGACCGGCTGCTCGCCCGTAACGACCCCGCCCTTTGGTCGGTGCGGGCGTGTGCCGAGCGCATCGGTGTCAGCGGCGGATATCTCGCGGAGGCCGTCAAGGCGGCCACCGGCAGGACCCCGGGCCGGCTCATCCGCGAGGCCCGCACCCACGAGGCCAAGAGGCTGCTGGCCAGGACGGACCTCACCGTGCGGCAGGTGGCGGCCCGTGCCGGCTTCGCCGATCCGGCGTACTTCTGCCGGTTCTTCAGGCGGGAGACAGGCGTGAGCCCCGGTGACTTCCGGCGCGGCAGGGACGTCGGAGGAGGTATTCACCACGACCACCGGCTCCAGTCCATCGTCCGGCCGCAGCCGCCTGCGTAGTTTCGTTGCCGACCCTCCCGCGCCCCCCACGAAGGAGCAGGCATGGACGGCTACACCGGCACGACCGGGAAGCACCCCGAGGAGATCACCACAGAGGAATCACCGGCCCGGCACCCGAGCCGCAAGACGGTGCTGCGGGCGGCGCTCGCCGCGTCCGTGGCGGCGCCGATCGCCCTCGTGGGCGTGCCGGCGCTGGCGCGCACCGCCTCGGCGACCGGCGAGTCCCCGGCCCTCACCCCCGAGTGCGACGACGGCGACGACCCGACGCCGCCGCAGATGGAAGGCCCCTACTTCAAGCCGAACTCGCCGCGGCGGTCCTCGCTGCTGGACGCGGGCACCCCGGGCACGCGGCTGACCGTGACCGGCTATGTCTTCGGGCTGGCCTGCCTCCCGCTGAGCGGCGTCCTGCTCGACTTCTGGCAGGCCGACGTCAACGGCGCCTACGACAACGTGGGCTACCGCTTCCGCGGGCACCAGTTCACCGACGCCCGGGGCGCGTTCTCGCTCACCACGATCGTGCCGGGCCTGTACCCGGGCCGCACCCGGCATCTTCACGTCAAGGTGCAGGCGCCCGGCCGCCCGGTGCTGACCACCCAGCTCTACTTCCCGAACGAACCCCGCAACAACACCGACTCGCTGTTCGATCCACGGCTGCTGATGACGGTGCGCGACAGCGGCGGCGCTCGGGAGGCGGCCTTCGACTTCGTGCTGAACGTGCCGCAGACACCGGGACCGGGCCCGACCTCACCTCCGCCCGGCGGCACCTGGGCCCTGGGCACGATGTACGCGCCGGGCGCCCGCGTGACCTACGGAGGCGTCACCTATGTGTGCCTCCAGGGGCATCAGGCCCAGCCCGGCTGGGAGCCACCGTCGGTCCCGGCGCTCTGGCGGGCCGAGTGACCACGGCGGGGCGCGGCTGAGGGGGCCGCGCGAAGGCCCGGCACCCCTGAGCCGGGGGGCCGGGCCTTCATCCTGCCCAGGAAGGCGTCAGGGCGCCGGGACGATGCGCCCCGCGACCTCACCGAGCCCGACCCGTACACCGTCCGGGCCCGGGGCCCAGGCCGTCAGCGTGACCACGTCGCCGTCCTCGAGGAACGTCCGCTTGCCTTCCGGCAGTTCGAGGGCGTCGCGGCCGTTCCAGGTGAGCTCGAGCAGCGAACCGCGCTGGTTCACCTCGGGGCCGCTGACGGTGCCGGAGCCGTAGAGGTCGCCCGTACGGAGGGAGGCGCCGTTGACCGTCATGTGGGCCAGCTGCTGGGCCGCCGTCCAGTACATGGTGTTGAACGGCGGCTCCGCGACGACCTGACCGTTGATCGCCACCGAGATCCGTACGTCGAACCCGCCCGGCTCCTCCTCCGCCGAGTCGTCGAGGTAGGGCAGCAGCTCGACGTCACGGGCGGGCGGGGCGGTCCTGGCCGCGTCCAGTGCCTCCAGCGGGGTCACCCAGGCGGCGACGGACGTGGCGAAGGACTTGCCGAGGAACGGGCCGAGCGGCACGTACTCCCAGGCCTGGATGTCGCGCGCCGACCAGTCGTTGAGCAGGAAGAGGCCGAAGACGTGGTCGCGGAAGTCCGCGAGGGCCACGGGCTTCCCCTGCTCCGAGGGCGTACCGACGAGGAAGCCGACCTCAGCCTCGATGTCGAGCTTCACGGAGGGCCCGAAGACGGGCGCGGGGTCGGTGGGCGCCTTGCGCTGTCCCGAGGGGCGTACGACATCGGTGCCGGAGACCACGACCGTGCCGGACCTGCCGTGGTAACCGATCGGCAGGTGCTTCCAGTTGGGCGTCAGAGGCTCGCCGTCGGGGCGGAAGATCCGGCCCACGTTGGTGGCGTGGTGCTCGCTCGCGTAGAAGTCGACGTAGTCCGCCACCTCGTACGGGAGGTGCATCGTCACGGCGTCCAGCGGGTGCAGCAGCGGCTCTATGTCGGGCCGGTGCGCCGGCACGGTGACCCAGGCGGTGACGGCCCTGCGCACATCGCGCCACGTCGTACGACCGGCCGCCAGCAGCGGGTTGAGACTCGGCCGGGCCAGCAGTCCGGCATAGGGGGAGCCGAGCGCGTGCGCGGCGGCGCCGACGTCGAGCACGTGGTTCCCGATCCGGACACCGAGCCGCCTGCGGTCGGGTTCGCCGGCCGTGGTGAAGACGCCGTACGGAAGGTTGTGCGGGCCGAAGGGATCGCCCTCGGCGAGATCGAGCGGGCTCTGCTCGGGCATCGGTGCTTGCCTCGCTTTCCACGGATGTGGGTGACACGTTACGTGGCCGCCCCACGGTCATGGCACCGCGCCGGGCAGCCGGTTCAGCCCGCCGGCCGGGAGACGCGCTTCTCCCAGGTGCGGTGGAAGACGATCTCGTCGCCGTGCCGGCACACCAGCTCGTCGGAGGTGACGAAGCCGGCCGCCTCGCGGCTGATCCGGGAGCGTGTCTCGACGCGCACGTCCCAGGCAGCCTCCGGCCGGTGCAGCCGGATCGTCCACTCGGCACGGGCGCGGGCGGACAGCGGGTCGCCGTCCTCGATCGTGTAAGTCTCGTGGCTCTCCTCCGTGTACTCCAGGCCGTCCGGGTGCACATGGGTGCCGCCGCGGTGGGGCGTCGCCGTGAGGGTCCAGCGGCCGGCCGGCACGTCGCGGGTGAGCAGCAGCCGCGGCGGCTGCTCGTCGAGCGTCTGGGGGACGGCGACCGGGGGCGCCGCGGAGTGCTCCGGCTCGGCGAAGCGGACGGGCTCCTCCCGCTCCTGTGCCCCGGGCCGTTGCCGGACCGGCAGGTCGAGCCGGGAGCCCGCCGGGTCGAGGGTGAAGCCCCCGGGGACCGGGTGCGGCCAGATCCATGGCCAGTACGCCGAGGAGACGGCGAGCCGGATGCGGTGCCCCGGTTCGAAGACATGGCAGGCCGCGGACAGCTCGAACGTCACGTCCTCCGCCGCGCCGGCGGGCCAGGGCACCGCACGCTCCGGGCCGCGGCGCGCGGCGAGGTTCAGCGCCCCGCGGGTGACGAGCGTGGAGAGGCCGTCGGGGGCGACGTCGCAGAGCCGCGCCACGACGACCCCGCCCGCGGCGGCGGGGCGCAGCCGCAGGGTGACCCGGGGGCGGCCGAGCACGGTGAGGGCGTCCTCTCCGACGGGGAACTCGAAGCACACCGACCGCGCGTCCTCCTCCCGCTGGTCCGGCGGCAGATCACCGTCGTGGCCGACCGGCAGGAACCGCCCCGCGTCCGTCCCGGTGCGAAGCGGCGAGTCGACGACGACGGGGCCGCCGCCCAGCGCGTACGGGACGACGGTGACCCGCGGCGGCGGCCACGCGTCCGTCCCGGTCCAGTGGCCCCGCGAAGGGTCGGCCGTTCCGAGCCGGCACCGCAGCAGCGGCTCCGACAGCACGCCGGTGTCCTTGTCCTTGAGCCAGTGGTCCCACCACCGGAGCGTCTCCTGGAGGAAGCCGATCGCCGGGCCCCGTCCCCGCGGATGCTCCTGTCCGCGATCCTGATCGGGCGTCCGGTCCGGGTACTGGTGCGGCCACGGCCCGATCAGTCCGCGCACCCGGTCCGCGGGGAGTTCTCCGACCAGCCGCAGGACCGTGTCCCTGTACGGCGTGTGCAGTCCGCTCACGGCCAGCACGGCGGCCCGGACCGCCGCGGTGTCGTCGCTGACGCCGGCGCTGCGCCAGAACTCGTCGCGCAGCGGGTGGGCCAGCCAGGTGGGGGCCGTGGGGGTGAGGGCCTCCAGCCGCGCGAGCCACATCGCGAGCCATCCGTCGCCCGTGTGGAGCGGGTCGGGCGGCCGGGCCGCGAGCGCCAGCCGGCCCGCGGCCGTCGAGTGCAGCCCCTGGGCGGCGACGGCGCCGCCGGCGTAGGGGCCGTCGTTGTCGTACGGGTCGTCGCTCGCGTCCACGACCACCACCGCCCGCAGCGGTTTTGGCGCGAGTGCCGCGATCCGCAGCGCGCTCCGGCCGCCCGTGCCGATCCCGAACATGCCGACCCGGCCGCTGCACCACGGCTGCCGGGACAGCCACTCGACCACCGCGACGCCGTCGGCGAGCTCGACCGCGTCGTACTCGCCGCCGGGGACGCCGCCGCTGTTCCCGTGGCCGCGCACGTCGACCCGCACGGAGGCGTAGCCGTGGCCCGCGTACCAGGGGTGGCGTTCACCGTCGCGGACGGCCGTCGCGTCGGTGAGCCGGTGCGGCGCGTACTCGAGCAGCGCGGGCACGGGCTCGTCGGTGACCGGCCGCCACACCCGCGCGTACAGATCGACGGGTCCGCCGGCGTCCGCGGAGTCCGCGGGAATCCCCGGCGGTCCGGGCAGCGTGATGCGGAGATCCGTGTGGACGGTTTCGTACGGGAAGTCGGTACGGATACGCATGGCGGGACCTCGGCGGCGCGTGAGGGGCGGTGGTCCGACGGTAACCGTCAAATGGTTCATTTCCTACCATTGAGTCTGATCGCGAACATACCGGGGGTGGCGGGAAGGCGCTCATGGTGATCGAAAGGCGACCGGATACGCTGACTTGAGTGAATCCAGCGACACATCGACAATCCGTGTGATCGTCATCAGACAGGAGATCTCCTCGTGACCGTCGTCGAGCCGTTCGGGCTGAGCGTGCGGGACCAGGCTCTTGAGGCCGATGTCCGGACCGGGTTGTCGGCCGTCGAGGCGGGCCTGCTCGATGCCACCAAGAGCGAGGTCCCGTTCATCACGGAGGCCGCCCAGCACCTGGTTCGGGCCGGCGGCAAGCGTTTCCGGCCGCTGCTCGTGATGCTGGCGTCCCAGTTCGGCGACCCGTACGCGCCGGGGATCGTGCCCTCCGCCGTGGTCGTCGAACTCACCCATCTCGCGACGCTCTATCACGACGACGTCATGGACGAGGCGGACGTGCGGCGGGGTGTGGACAGCGCGAACAGCCGCTGGGGCAACTCGGTGGCCGTCCTGACCGGCGACTTCCTCTTCGCCCGTGCCTCCCACATCCTGGCCGACCTCGGCCCGGAGGCCGTGCGCATCCAGGCGGAGGCGTTCGAGCGGCTGGTGACGGGACAGATCCTGGAGACCGCGGGGCCCCGCGACGGCCGTGACCCGGTGGACCACTACCTCGACGTCATGGCGGGCAAGACGGGCTCGCTCGTCGCCGTCTCCGTACGCTTCGGCGCGATGATGGCCGGGGCCGACGAGCGGGTCGTCGACACCCTCACCCAGTACGGCGAGCGGCTCGGTGTCGCCTTCCAGCTCGCCGACGACGTGCTCGACATCGCCTCCGACTCCCACGAGTCCGGCAAGACCCCCGGCACCGATCTGCGCGAAGGGGTCCCCACGCTGCCGGTCCTGCGGCTGCGTGCCATGGCGGACGCCGACGGCCGGCCGGAGGACCTTGAGCTCGTGGCGCTCCTCGAGAGCGACCTGACGGACGACGACCGGCACGCGGAAGCACTGCGGCGGCTGCGTGAGCACCCCGCGCTCGAGCAGGCCCGCAAGGACACCGTGCGGTACGCCCAGGAGGCGCGGGCGATGCTCGCCCCGCTGCCGGACTGCTCGGCCAAGGCCGCCCTGGAAGAGCTGTGCGACGCGGTGGTCCACCGCGCCGGCTGATCCGGTCACTCCGCCGAACCCCCTACGGGACGGGTGAGTTGCCGGGGCTCCTTCTCATCCCAGAGGGGTAGAGGAAGTTGCGCCCGCGGTCTGACGCTTCCGTCCGGCCGATTTGGTCATATGGAGAGCACCACCCCTGACCAACCACGGAGGTAGGGCACACCATGGCACCGAACGACAGCACACGGACCACCGAAGAGGCCAAGGACCTCGCGGCGGGGCGTCGCAAGACGGCCCGCTACCTCGTCCCGGTCGCGGTGGCCGGTGTGGCGGCCGCGACCATCGGGCTCGTCCCGGCGCTCGCTGCCTCCGGTGACCCCGATCTGCCGAAGATCAGCGCGCAGGAACTCATCGAGAAGATGGCCGCGTCGGAGACCCAGCAGCTCTCCGGCACCGTCAAGATCAACACCGACCTCGGGCTGCCGTCCTTCGACGGTCTCGCCGGTTCGCTCGCCGGCGGAGGCGGTCAGGGCGAGGACTCCTCCGCGGCTCCCGACGCCAAGCTGACCGAGCTGGCCACGGGCACCCACACCCTGCGGATCGCGGCCGACGGCCCCGACCGGCAGAAGGTGTCCATCCTGGAGGACTCCTCCGAGTACAGCCTCATCCACAACGGCGACGACGTATGGGGCTACGACAGCGCCTCGAACGAGGTCTACCACGCCGAGGGCGACGGACAGCGCGAGGGCAAGGACGGCAAGGACCGCCGGACGCCGGACGACCTGCCCACCACCCCCAAGGACCTTGCCGACGAGGTGCTGAAGGCCGCTGACGGCACGACGTCCGTCACCGTCGACGGCACGTCCCAGGTCGCCGGGCGCGACGCGTACAAGCTGGTCCTCAAGCCCAAGCAGGAGGGCTCGACGGTCGGCTCGATCACCATCGCGGTGGACGCGAAGAACGGCGTCCCGCTGAAGTTCACCCTCAACCCGAGCAGCGGCGGCAAGGCCGTGGTCGACGTGGGCTTCACCAAGGTCGACTTCTCCCGGCCGGCCGCCTCCACGTTCGACTTCGCCCCGCCGAAGGGCGCCAAGGTGACCGAGGCGGACGAGTCGGCGGACGGCAAGGGAACGCGGGCGCCCAAGGGCCACGAGGAGTTCGAGGGCCTCGGGGACATGGGCGGCGGTCTCGACGTGATCGGCGAGGGCTGGACGTCCATCGCCAAGATCGAGGGACCCGGAGCCGGCCGGGACGCCGACGCGAAGAAGAACGAGAAGGGCGACGTCCCGCCGGAGGCGCAGCAGTTCCTCGACGCCCTCGGGGACAAGGTCGAAGGCAAGTTCGGCTCCGGCACGGTCTTCAAGACCCGCCTGGTCAACGCCCTGATGACCGACGACGGCACGGTCTATGTCGGCGCCGTCACCAAGGACGCCCTGGTGAAGGCCGCGAACGAGGGCAAGTAGCAGGCGGTACCGGCCGGGCGGCGCACCGCCGGCCGGTACGGACCACCAGCAGGCATCACCCCGGCCGTGCGCCCCGGCGGTCGCTCCGGGCGGCGGGGGGGCCGGGCGCCCGGGGGGGCCCCGGCGAACGGGAGAGTCGTGGTCCGCCGGCATCGCGACCCGCGGGCGGGCCAAGCGCGACCCG
>NZ_JBSGZJ010000018.1:0-37312 GCF_053610925.1 Streptomyces sp. NPDC054847
GCCCCGAGGAGCGATCCCGCTGGTGAGCGCGGTGCCGGGGACAGCCGGGGGTGACCGGAGCGCGACGCACGGTGGCCTGTCGGGGTGTCCCGCCGCACGGGCTGTCGGCCGCGCAACGAATCGCCGGATCAGGCCGGAACGACGCAACACATCGACCGTCCGCGCGCAACGCTCGCGCCTTGTCCCGGCCGATCGCCGGACCGTACCTTCGTAGATGTCTCCCGTTCACCCGTCCCATGCCCGAGGTCACCCATGCCCCTGCGCACCGCCCTGCTCCAGAGTTCCGGCCGTCCGGGCTCGGTCGCGGAGAACCTGAAGGTGCTCGACGAGGCCGCGGGCCGGGCCGCGGAGGCCGGTGCGGGGCTGCTCGTCTGCCCCGAGATGTTCCTCACCGGATACGCGATCGGGGACGACGTGCCGATGCTGGCCGAGCGGGCTGACGGGCCCGGCGCGCTCGCCGTCGCCGACATCGCCGTACGCCACGGCATCGCGGTGCTCTACGGCTACCCCGAGCGGGCGGACGAGGGCAGCGGCACGGCCGGCGACACGGGCACGATCCACAACTCCGCCCAGCTGATCGACGCGTCCGGGCGGCGTCTCGCGAACTACCGCAAGACGCACCTCTTCGGCTGCTTCGAGCAGCGATGGTTCACACCTGGCGAGGAGACCGTCGTCCAGGCCGAACTCGACGGCATCCGCGTCGGCATGCTGATCTGCTACGACGTGGAGTTCCCCGAGAACGTCCGCGCCCACGCCCTGGCCGGCACCGACCTGCTGCTGGTCCCCACCGCGCAGATGCACCCCTTCCAGTTCGTCGCCGAATCCCTGGTCCCGGTCCGCGCCTTCGAGAGCCAGATGTACGTCGCGTACGTCAACAGGACCGGCCCGGAAGGCGAGTTCGAGTTCGTCGGCCTCAGCTGCCTCGCCGCCCCCGACGGGACGGTGCGCACCCGCGCCGGCCGCGGGGAGGAACTCGTCATCGGCGAGGTCGACCCCGAGCTGCTCAGCGCGTCGCGCGAGAACAACCCGTACCTGCGTGACCGGCGGCCCGGCCTGTACGGCTCGCTGACCTGACGCCCGCCGGCCCCCGCCCCACCGCCCCACCGCTTCGCATTTCCCCGCAAGGAGTCCGTACCCCATGACGTCCACGGTGCCCACCACCGCCGTCCAGCACAGCGACGCGCAGCCGCCGATCACCATGTTCGGTCCGGACTTCCCCTACGCCTACGACGACTTCCTCGCGCACCCCGCGGGCCTGGGTCAGATACCGGCGACCGAGCACGGCGCCGAGGTCGCTGTCATCGGCGGCGGTCTCTCCGGCATCGTCGCCGCGTACGAGCTGATGAAGATGGGCCTGAGGCCCGTCGTCTACGAGGCCGACCAGATCGGCGGCCGGCTGCGCACCGTCGGCTTCGAGGGCACCGGGACGGACGAGCTGACCGCCGAGATGGGCGCGATGCGCTTCCCGCCCTCCTCCACGGCGCTTCAGCACTACATCGACCTCGTGGGCCTGACCACCCGGCCGTTCCCCAACCCGCTCGCCCCCTCCACCCCGTCGACCGTCGTCGACCTCAAGGGCGAGTCGCACTACGCGGAGACCATCGACGACCTGCCGCAGGTCTACCGCGACGTGATGAACGCCTGGAACGCCTGCCTGGAGGAGGGCGCCGACTTCTCCGACATGAACCAGGCCATGCGCGAGCGCGACGTCCCGCGCATCCGCGAGATCTGGGCCAAGCTCGTCGAGAAGCTCGACAACCAGACCTTCTACGGCTTCCTGTGCGACTCGGAGGCCTTCAAGTCCTTCCGGCACCGGGAGATCTTCGGCCAGGTCGGCTTCGGCACCGGCGGCTGGGACACCGACTTCCCCAACTCCATCCTGGAGATCCTGCGGGTCGTCTACTCGGAGGCCGACGACCACCACCGCGGCATCGTCGAGGGCAGCCAGCAGCTGCCGCTGCGCCTGTGGGAGCGCGAGCCGCAGAAGATCGTCCACTGGCCGCTCGGCACGTCGCTGTCGTCGCTGCACGACGGCGCCCCCCGCCCGGCGGTGACCCGGCTGTCCCGCACGGCGGGCAACCGCATCACGGTCACCGACGCGGCCGGCGACATCCGCACCTACCGGGCGGCGATCTTCACCGCCCAGTCGTGGATGCTGCTGTCCAAGATCGCCTGTGACGACGCGCTGTTCCCCATCGACCACTGGACGGCGATGGAGCGCACCCACTACATGGAGTCCTCCAAGCTGTTCGTGCCGGTGGACCGGCCGTTCTGGCTGGACAAGGACGAGATCACCGGACGCGACCGCATGTCGATGACGCTGACCGACCGGATGACCCGCGGCACGTACCTGCTGGACAACGGCCCGGACAAGCCGGCCGTCATCTGCTTGTCGTACACCTGGTGCGACGACAGCCTGAAGTGGCTGCCGCTGTCCGCGAACGAGCGGATGGAGGTCATGCTGAAGTCGCTCGGCGAGATCTACCCGAACGTCGACATCCGCAGCCACATCATCGGCAACCCGGTGACCGTGTCGTGGGAGAACGAGCCGTACTTCATGGGCGCGTTCAAGGCCAACCTGCCGGGCCACTACCGCTACCAGCGCCGGCTGTTCACCCACTTCATGCAGGACCGGCTGCCCGAGGACAAGCGCGGCATCTTCCTCGCCGGTGACGACATCTCGTGGACGGCCGGCTGGGCCGAGGGTGCCGTGCAGACCGCGCTCAACGCCGTGTGGGGCGTGATGGCCCACTTCGGCGGCGCGACCGACCCGTCCAACCCGGGCCCGGGCGACCTCTACGACGAGATCGCGCCGGTCGAACTGCCGGAGGACTGAGGCCGGGCCTCAGCGCCAGGGCGTCAGCAGACAGCGCCCGACCAGGCCGACACCGGCGTCCAGACGCTCGGTGAACTCCTCGGCCAGGTCGGGCAGGTCCCGCAGTCCCCACAGCAGCCGTGCCGCCGACCAGGCGCTGTCGCGGGCCCGTTCGAGGCTCCACGCGCCGACCAGGTGGGTCAGCGGATCGGCGATCTCGAGCAGGTCGGGGCCGGGCATCAGATCCTCGCGGATGTGCTCCTCAAGCTGGACGAGGATGTCGCCGACACGGTCGAACCCGCTTTCCAGGTCGGCCGGTTCACGGCCGAGCGCACGACAGGTGTCCACGACGGCGAGGGCCAGGTCGTGCCCGATGTGGGCGTTGATCCCGGCGAGCGCGAACTGCAGCGGCCGTACACCGGGATGGCGGCGGTACTGGAGCAACGGCCGCCAGCACGCGGGCGGCCGCCGGCCCTCTGCCGAGTCCTCCACGGCCGCCAGATAGCGGCGGGCGAAGAGCACGGCGAGCGCGTCGGCGGCCGCCCGGTCGGTGAAGTGTCCGGCCTCGGCGTGCCGGCCGAACTCCTCCGTGACCGCGAGATAGACCCGGTTGAACACTGCGACCCCGTCGCCCGGGGGCAGGGTGGAACGCAGCGAGCGCATCCGCTCCACCACGGACCCGACCGGGGAAGGACCGTGGGCCGCCCGCACCGCGAACTGTTCCGTCTGCGCCATGGGGGCCAGGGTCCCAGCCCCGGGCGCGTCCGCGCGGTGACGGGCCGGGGCTTCCCCGGAAAGAGGGACGTTTCCGCAGTGACTACCGGCCGGTCGTCGGACCGTCCGGCGTCCCCACGGGCTCGGGGGCCCGGGAACCGGCGTCGTACGAGGAAGTGCCAGAGTCCAGCAGCGGCTCCTCGTCCTTCATCCGCTCCTTCATGTGGGCCGGGGCGAAGGCGCGCAGCACGTGGTAGCCGGTGATGACGACGATCGTGCCGAGCGCGATGCCGCCGAGTTCGAACGTGTCGGTGATTTTCAGGCTGACGCCGCCGACGCCGATGATGATGCCCGCCGCGGCCGGCACCAGGTTCAGCGGATTGCGCAGATCCACCTTCGCGTTGATCCAGATCTGCGCGCCGAGCAGGCCGATCATGCCGTAGAGGATCACGGTGATCCCGCCGAGGACTCCCCCGGGGATCGCCGCGACCACCGCGCCGAACTTGGGGCACAGACCGAAGAGCAGGGCGAAGCCCGCGGCGGCCCAGTAGGCGGCCGTGGAGTAGACGCGGGTCGCGGCCATGACGCCGATGTTCTCGGAGTACGTGGTGTTCGGGGGCCCGCCGACGGCGGTGGACAGCATGGAGGCGGCGCCGTCGGCGGCGATCGCGGTGCCCAGCTTGTCGTCGAGGGGCTCGCCGGTCATCTCACCGACGGCCTTGACGTGTCCCGCGTTCTCCGCGATGAGCGCGATCACCACGGGCAGGGCGACCAGGATCGCCGACCACTCGAAGCTCGGCGCGTGGAACGACGGCAGGCCGATCCAGTCGGCCTTGGCGACGCCGGACAGGTCGAGCCGCCAGTGGTCCACGGCCTCCGCGCCGCCGGCGGGGGAGTGGATCTTCCCGAAGACCCGGTCCAGCGCCCAGGACAGGACGTAACCGAAGATCAGGCCGAGGAAGATCGCGATACGGGAGAAGAAGCCACGCAGGCACACCACGGCGAGACCGGTGAAGAGCATGACCAGCAGCGCGGTCCACTGGTCCTGCGGCCAGTACGTCGACGCGGTCACCGGTGCGAGGTTGAACCCGATCAGCATGACGACCGCGCCGGTGACGATCGGAGGCATCGCGGCGTGGATGATCCGCGCCCCGAAGCGCTGCACGGCCAGGCCGGCGAGGAAGAGAGCGGCGCCGACGACCAGCACCGCGCCGGTCACGGTGGCGCTGTCGCCGCCGGAGGCCCGGATGGTGGCGGCCACACCGACGAAGGAGAGGGAGCAGCCGAGGTAGCTGGGCACCTTGCCGCGGGTCGCGAGCAGGAAGATCACGGTCGCGACGCCGGACATCATGATCGCGAGATTGGGGTCAAGCCCCATCAGCACCGGAGCGACGAAGCTCGCCCCGAACATGGCCACCACATGCTGGGCGCCGAGGCCCGCCGTACGCGGCCAGGACAGCCGCTCGTCGGGACGTACGACGGCACCGGGAGCGGGTGTCCGCCCGTCGCCGTGCAGGGTCCAGCGCACGCCGAGGTTCACGGGCCGCTCCACTTCGTGTAGTCGTCAACGATCGGCGTAATGGTAGTGCCCCTTCCGGGCGGTCCTGACAGTCATGAGCGGGCGCTTAGGATGAGATGTTTTCGGCCAGCACTGCACAGGAGCCCCGACCGTGACCACGCAAGCCCCTCCGACCCCCGCCGCCCCGCTCGCCTCCGGCGTCGAGCACGGCGTGCTCGTCCCGGCGGTCGTGCACTTCGACGACCTCGACGCGCTCGGGCTGCTCCACAACGCCCGGTACCCGCTGATGGTGGAGCGCGCCTGGGTGACGTACTGGCAGGAGCGCGGCTTCGCCTTCGAGGGCGACTGGGCAGCGGCCGGGGACGCCTGCAACGCCGTCAAGGAGCTGCGCATCGGCTACGAGCGCCCCGTGAACAGGACCGGCGACTACGCCGTTCACCTGTGGCTGGAAAGGCTCGGCCGTACCGGCCTCACCTACGGCTTCCGTTTCTGTTCCGCGGACGGCGCCGTGACCTACGCACAGGGTTTCCGGGTCCTCGTCAGGCTGGACCCGGAAACCATGCGGCCCGCGCCGTGGAGCGAGCGGTTCAGGGCCGCGGGTCGTGCACTGCTGGCGCCGGCGGAGTGACCTTCACGCTCTCCCTCCCGGCCGAGCGCAGCACACCGGCGCCCAGGACCAGACCGAGCGCGAGCGCCGTCACCAGGCCGAACGACACGACCAGGCTCGTCGCGTCGGCGACCGCGCCGATCGCCGACGGGGCGATCAGCCCCGAGGTGTAGGTGATGGTGGCGACACCGGCGATCGCCTGGCTCGGGTTCGGCCCGCTGCGTCCGGCCGCGGCGAAGGCCAGCGGCACGACCACGGCGACGCCGAAGCCGATCAGCGCGAAGCCGCACATCGCGACGGCCGGATGCGGTGCCAGGACCACGAGCAGTCCGCCGATCGTCGCGAGCACCCCGCCGACCCGCACGGTCCGCACAGGCCCGAAACGGTCGACGATCCGGTCACCCGCCAGCCGTGCCACCGCCATCGTCAGCGCGAACGCGGTGGTCGACGCGGCCGCGAGACCCGGCGAGGTGTCCAGCACGTCACGCAGATAGACGGCCGACCAGTCCAGGCTCGCTCCCTCCGCGAACACCGCGCAGAACCCGATCGCGCCGATGATCAGCGCCGACTTCGGCGGCAGGGCGAACCGCGGCGGCGGCTCCTCGTCGGCTGAACTGCGCAGGTCCAGTACGCCCTGACAGGCGATCAGCCCGAGCACGGTCAGCGTCAGGGCCGCCAGGGTGTGGTGCAGGCGTGCGTCACTGCCCAGGTGGGCGGCGAGTGTGCCGCCTGCCGAGCCGATCAGCGCACCGGCGCTCCACATGCCGTGCAGCCCCGACATGATCGAGCGGTCGAGACGGTTCTCCACCTCCACGCCCAGGGCGTTCATCGCCACGTCGGACATGCCGGCGGTGGCGCCGTAGACGAACAGTGCCGCGCACAGGGTGAGCAGGTTCGGGGCGAACGCCGGCAGGATCAGGCTCAGGGTCCACAGTGCCAGCAGTCCGCGCAGCGCCGTGCGCGCGCCGAAGCGGTGGGTGACGGCTCCGGCCAGCGGCATGGCCACGGACGCCCCGAGCGCCGGGAACGCCAGGGCGAGGCCCAGCTGACCGGCACTGACCCCGGCGTGGTCCTGGATCCAGGGGATCCGGGTCGCGAAGCTGCCGGTCACCGCGCCGTGCACACAGAAGACGGCGGCCACCGCGAAGCGGGCCCGCCGCAACTGGGGCAGCCCGACGGCCGTTCGGCTCGATGCGCTGGACATGCGTGTACCCCTCCCCGAGAACGTGAGCGGTAAACTATCAGGAACCCTGCCTGATAAATAGACGGTATGCGTCTGGAAGGATTCCGGCATGCGCGCTTCACCGAGCACCGCCCGGGCCATCAACGATCGGCTCGCCCTGGAACTCCTCCAGCAAGAGGGCCCGTTGACGGCAGGACAGCTGAAGACGATGACCGGCCTCTCCCGGCCCACCGTCGCCGACCTCGTGGAGCGGTTGCAGGGCTCGGGGCTCATCCGGGTGGTCGGCGAGGCGGGCGCCGAACGGCGCGGACCGAACGCCCGCCTGTACGGGATCGTCGCCGACCGCGCACACCTCGCGGCGCTCGACGTGCGCACCGAGAGCGTGTCGGTCGTCGTCGCGGACCTGCTCGGGACGCGTCTCGCCGAAGCGTCCCTTCCGATCGGCGGCGACAGCGAACCCGGTCCCGTCGTGCAGCGTGCCGCGGCGCTGGTGGAGCGCACGTCCCTGAACGCCGGAGCCGCCGCGCTGCACAGCGTCTGCGTCGGCGCGCCCGGTCTCATCGACCCGGCGACCGGTGAGCTCCGCGACACGACCGGCCTGCCGGCCTGGCACCGCATGCTGGTGGCGGCACTCCAGCAGCGGCTGCCCGCCCGGGTGATCGTCGAGAACGAGACCAACCTCGCGGCCGTGGCCGAACAGCGCCTCGGCGCCGCGGGCGACCGCGACTCCTTCGCGTTCCTCTGGCTGGGGCAAGGGGTCGGCGCGGGTATCTTCCTCGACGGCCGGCTGAGGAGAGGGGCGTCCGGCGGGGCGGGCGAGATCGGCTTCCTGCCGGTGCCGGGCACGGCGGGCATACCCTCCGCCGTCGACTGCGCCGGCGGCTTCCACTCGCTGGCCGGGGCGGCGGCGATCCGTGAACTGGGGGAGCGCTACGGGCTCGTGGGGCCTACGGCGGCACGCACGGTGGCGGCGGCCGTCGCCGAGGACCGCGGCGACTTCCTCGACGCCCTCGCCGACCGCCTCGCCCTCGGCGCGGCGGCGGTCGCCGCGGTCCTGGACCCCGGATGCGTGGTCCTCGGCGGCGAGACCGGCCACGCGGGCGGCGAGGCGCTGGCATCCCGCGTCGAGTCGCGGGTGGCCACCCTGTCCCCGCTGCCCACTCAGGTCCGTGCCGGCGTCCTCGGCGACGACGCGGTCCTGAGCGGCGCGCTGCTGACGGCGGGGGATTCGGCGCGGGGGGAACTGTTCGGCTGACCGCCACCATGACCCGCGCGGCCCTCGGGGCCGTGCCGGTGGTCGTGGCGGGAGCGTCGTCCCGGACCCGCCGGGCCCGACGGCGGCAGCCGCGGCTCCCACCGCTGCATCCGGCCGGCCCCGAACTCGACCTCATGGCTCAGCCGGCCGGATCCGAAGGGGGAGCCAGGCACGTGGACCGGGCCGTCGCCGCCGTTCACCGCAAAGTCACGGTCTCACGTCTCCGTCTACCGGATCCCGCCTGCGCGGCAGCCGCCCGCGCGGTAGCTCGCGCGGGCGGGCTCAGAGGCCGCGGACCGGCGGCCTCAGCGGCCAGGAGGGCGAGCGCCCAGGACATCGCCGAAGGGTCCCGCGGAGGCAAGGCCAGGCGGCGCAAGGGCCCGGCGGCGGCAAGGGCCGGTGACCGCCGCCGGGCTGCTCTGCGAGGGGTGATCAGCAGGTGCCGAGGTCCTGCCAGACGCCCCACTCCCCGGTCGTACCGGGCTCCTCGCCCTTCGTCCACCACTTCGACTTCCACTGGTGCGACTTGTGGGAGACGGTCACGCCGCCCCCGTACTCGGACGTCGCGTTCCACGCCGGCGCGGTGCACGCCCCGGGCGTGCCCGGCTCCGAGGGGGACGGGGACGGCGAGGGGGAGGAGCCGGAACCGGGCTCGACCAGCTTCGTGCCGCGGCCCAGGTCACCGGCGAGGGCGTACGCCGTGCCGGCGATGTTCACGGTCCAGTTCGACGGGGTCGAGACCGGCAGGTAGTAGTTGAAGGACAGCTCGACCGAGCCGCCGGGGGCCAGCGACTGCCAGGCCGGCAGCTTCAGCGACACCCGGTGGAAGTCGCCCTTCAGGCCGCCGATGTTGCCGCCGGTGTGATCGCTCTTGATCACCTTGGTGCCGAAGCCGGACTGGTCGGAGGCATTGGCCGGGGCGGCGGTCGCGTAGTCGAACTGGAACTCCGTGCCGCCGGGCAGCGTGGCCGAGGTGTTGTTGGTGATCTTCAGCTTGGGCGTGATCGGGTAGTTGGAGTCGCCCAGCTTGAACTCGGTGAAGTCCACCGCGATGTCGACCGCGTCGGTGGGCAGCGGTGTGTTGGACTTCTTCGCCCCGTACGGAGCGGCCGACTTGAACTTCTCGTACATCGACGTGGTCAGCGTGTCGCCGATCTCGTACTGGCCCTTCGCCGCGTTCCAGTCGTAGTCGCCCGCGAGTTCCCAGACCATCGTGCCGCCGATGCCCCGGTCGACCACGTAGTCCGCCTTCGCGGCCACCGACTGCTCGTCCTCGGTGGAGAGGAAGACCTTCTTCTCGGCGTTCCACAGCCAGGGCGCGACCAGCGTGGAGTCGTACTTGCGCACGTAGGCGCCGGTCAGCCGGGTGTCCGCGGGGAAGCCGTACTGCGTGACGTAGTCGCCGACGATCCCCTTCTCCAGGTTCTTGGCGTGCCACATCGGGTTGGAACCCGCCGGGGACTCCTTGCCGTTGTCGTCCTTGTCGTGCCACAGGTTGTCGATGCCGACGGCGCCGTCACCGCACTTGGTGAGGCCGGAGCCGGCCGGGCAGGAGGCCGCGGCGGCCTTGCCCCACAGGCCGTCCGTGCCGCCCTGCACGTTCTTGTGGCCGCGGGTGTAGTACGGCAGGCCGATGTTGATGCGGCCGGCCGGCATGGAGCCCCGGAAGTAGTGGTAGGCCCAGTCGGTGTTGAGGTAGCCGATGCCGCCGTACTGCGCGCTGCCGTAGACGTTCGCCGAGGCCAGTTCGGCGTCCTTGCCGTCGTCGAAGAGCGAGGCGTTCGGGCCGACGTACTCGTTCCACGCGCCGTGCAGGTCGTACGACATGATGTTGACGTAGTCCAGGTACTTCTGGACCTGGAAGGTCTCCATGCCGCGCAGCAGGTAGCCGGACGAGGGCGCCGCGACGGTGAGCATGTAGTGCTTGCCGTCCGCCGCGCCGGCCCGGTCGAGCTTCTCGCGCAGGGTCTTCATCAGCGCCGCGTAGCCCTTGTTGAGCCCGCCCCGGCGGGCGTTGGAGACGGGGAAGTCGGCAGGGTGGCCGGCGTCCTTCATCGAGGTCGGGTACTCGTAGTCGATGTCGACGCCGTTGAAGCCGTACTTCTTGATGAAGGCGACGGCGGAGTCGGCGAAGGTGTTGATTCCCGCCTGGTTGACCGAGCCGTCGGCGTTGGTGGCCATCGAGTAGAAGCCGCCCGAGTTCACCCGCACGCCGTTGTCGTCGAAGTAGCCGCCGGTCTCCGCCCAGCCGCCGACGGAGATCAGCGTCTTCACGTCCGGGTGCTGCTTCTTGAACTTGTTGAGCAGGTTGAAGTGGCCCTTGTACGGCAGAGCCGGGTCCATCTCCGCCCCGGCCACTCCCGGCCAGGTCATCCCCGTCGCGGCGTTCTTCTCCCCGTCCGTGCCGACCGAGAGCCTGTTGGACGCGTCGATGTGGCCGAAGGCGTAGTTGATGTGGGTGACCTTGTCCCACGGGATGTCGGACGCGAGGTAGGCAGGCTGCCCGTTCT
Organism: Streptomyces sp. NPDC054847; assembly: GCF_053610925.1. Taxonomy (NCBI): domain Bacteria; kingdom Bacillati; phylum Actinomycetota; class Actinomycetes; order Kitasatosporales; family Streptomycetaceae; genus Streptomyces; species Streptomyces sp. NPDC054847. The sequence goes on from NZ_JBSGZJ010000018.1 coordinate 10,604, forward strand.
TGCCGGTGCGCCAGCCTGTGAAGTAGCCGATGACCCGGCGCTGGTGGTCCGCGCCCATCTTCTCGCGGCCCTCGGTGTCGTAGACCGAGCAGTACGGGACGTCGACGCCGGGGGTGGTGTAGAGCCCGTCGGGCCGGCAGTTCTCCTGCGACGCGGCATGGGAGACACCGGGGGAGAGCATGCCGGCCAGCAGCGCGGCTGCGGCGGCGCCGGCTGCGAGCAGGGACGCCCCGGCTCTGGTACGGGTGGGGGACTGCACGATCAGTTCCTCCTGGTGGGGATCCCCCTGCATGGCCCGCCAGGAGCGCAGGGGGGTTTGGCCTCGCACAACTGACAGATGGGGCAAAGGGGTTGGCCCTGGTGTGCGCACACCGGCGGGCCTGGTCCGCGGAGGTGTCGCAGACATTAAGAGGACTAGACCAGTGCGTCAATAGGTCTGGACCATTAAGGTTCGGACATGACGGCGGGTGACGCCGTGTGCCCGTATGTGAGCGAGTCCACAGGCATCACCCGCATGGCTCATCGCCGGCCGTGGCACACTGGCCCTGTATCAGCAGCAGCGCACTCCGGGGTCGGTGCAATTCCGAACCGGCGGTTACAGTCCGCGACCCGTCCGCAGCCAGCGGCCGGTTGACCAGGTGAGATTCCTGGACCGACGGTTAAAGTCCGGATGGGAGGCAGTGCGCGGCGGATGGCACCGTCAGGTGCGTCGGCCGTCTGTCGATCGCCGTGCACGACGCGGCGATCGCCGTTCAGGCATCGGCGTCCCCCTGTGGTGTTCCTCCGCTCTCTGTCGTCATCGACAGGCCCCGGAGTCCGTGCCCGAAGAGGCAGGAGGACCCGGTGGCCACCGCAGCCGAAGCAGACGCCATGCGTCGGGCGATCACGCTCGCCGCCCGCGGACTCGGCTCCACCAGCCCCAACCCGGTCGTCGGGTGCGTCATCACCGACGCCTCCGGACACGTGGTCGGCGAAGGCTTCCACCAGCGCGCCGGCGGACCGCACGCCGAGATCCACGCCCTGCGCGCCGCCGGGGTCCTCGCCCGCGGCGGCACCGCGTACGTCACCCTCGAGCCCTGCAACCACACCGGCCGCACCGGCCCCTGTGCGCAGGCGCTCGCCGAGGCCGGCGTCGCCCGCGTCGTCTACGCGGTCGCCGATCCGAACCCGGAGGCCACCGGAGGCGCCGAGACCCTGAGCGCGGCCGGCATCGAGGTCGAACAGGGACTCCTCGCCGACGAGGCGGCCGCGGGCAACGCCGGCTGGCTCACCTCCGTACGCCTCGGCCGCCCCCACGTCACCTGGAAGTACGCGGCCACACTCGACGGCCGCGTCGCCGCCGCCGACGGCACCAGCCGCTGGATCAGCTCCCCCGAGTCCCGCGCCGACGTCCACCGGCTGCGCGCCGAGGCCGACGCCGTCCTCGTCGGCTCAGGCACCGCCCGCGCCGACGACCCCCACCTCGCCGTCCGCGGCATCGCGGGCGCCACCCAGCCGCTGCGTGTCGTGATCGACACCGAGGCGGTCGCCGTGAAGCCCGGGGCACGGGTCCTCGACGACGCCGCGCCCACCGCCGTCGCGGTGGCCGAGGACGTCCTGCCCGACGCGACCGCGCATCTCGGCGAGGTCTGGCGGCTGCCCCGCGCGTCCGGCGGCGGCCTGGACATCGCCGCACTGCTGGCCACGCTCCACGCGCGCGGCGTGCGGTCCGTGCTCCTCGAAGGCGGCCCGACGCTCGCCGGCGCCTTCGTCGTCGCCGGAGCCGTCGACCGTGTCATCGGCTATCTCGCCCCCGTCCTCCTCGGTGCGGGCCCCGCGGCCCTCACCGGCGCCGGAATCACCACCATCACCGACGCGTTGCGGCTCGATGTCACAGAGACCGTCCGTATCGGAACCGACCTGCGCGTCACCGCCACCGTCCCCAAGGGAGCTTGAGTGTTCACCGGAATCGTCGAAGAGCTGGGCGAGGTCACCGCCGTCGAGGACCTCGGCGACGCGTCCCGCTTCCGTCTGCGCGGCCCGATCGTCACCGAGGACGCGAAGCACGGCGACTCCATCGCCGTCAACGGCGTCTGCCTGACCGTCGTCGAGACCGGCGACGGGGAGTTCACCGCCGACGTGATGGCCGAGACGCTGAAGCGCTCCAGCCTCGGTGTGCTCCGGGCCGGATCCCGCGTCAACCTCGAGCGGCCCACTGCGGTCGGCGCGCGGCTCGGCGGCCACATCGTCCAGGGCCACGTCGACGGCACCGGCACCGTCATCGGGCGCACACCGTCAGAGAACTGGGAGATCGTCAAGATCTCGCTGCCCTCCGGTCTCGCTCGATACGTTGTCGAGAAGGGCTCGATCACGGTTGACGGTGTGAGCCTTACCGTGGTCGACGCGGGCACCGACCACTTCACGATCAGCCTCATCCCCACCACCCTCGCCCTGACCACGCTCGGGATCAAGCAGCCCGGCGACCCGGTCAACCTCGAGGTGGACGTCATCGCCAAGTACGTCGAGCGGCTGCTCGGCACACAGGCCGAGGAGAGTGCCGAGTGAGCGCCATCGACTGGCTGAACGGCGAGGCCTTCACGGCCTTCGGACAGCACATCAAGTGGTCGGACATGATCGGCAACACGATCGGGCTGATCGCCCTCGCCCTCGGCTGGCGGCGCTCGATATGGACCTGGCCCGCCCAGTTCCTCTCCGGTGTCATCCTCTTCGCCGCCTTCGCCACGTCCCACCTCACCGGCAGCGCCGGCAAGCAGGTCGTGGTCATGGCCGTGGCCGCATGGGGCTACTGGCAGTGGACCCGCGGCCGGCAGCAGGCGCAGGACGGGTCGATCGCCGTCCGGTTCGCGACCTGGCGCGAGCGGGCCTACCTGTTCGGCGGCGCGGTGCTCGGCACCGCCGCCGTCGGCGGACTGTTCACCCTGTACCCGTCCCTGTCGTGGGACCCGTGGCCCGACGCGTACATCTTCGTCGGGACCCTCGTGGCGATGATCGCCCAGGCCCGCGGCATGGTCGAGTTCTGGTTCGCCTGGCTCCTCGTCGACCTGGTCGGCGTCCCGCTCAACTTCGCCAACGGCTTCGCCTTCTCCGGCTTCGTCTACGTCCTCTACGGCGCGCTCGTCCTGTGGGGCCTGCGTGACTGGTGGCTGCGCTCGCGGACGAGCGGCCGGCCCGCACTGGAAGGAGCGGCAGCATGACCGCGCGCCCGTCAACCACCACCACCCTGCCCGAGGCCCTTCGGGCCGCCCCCACGACTCGAACCTGGTTCGCCGCCGACAGCATCGAGGACCTCTCCCTCGACCCGGTCGAGCAGGCCGTCCGCGACATCGCCGCGGGCCGCCCCGTCGTGGTCGTCGACGACGAGGACCGCGAGAACGAGGGCGACCTCGTCATCGCCGCGGAGAAGGCCACGCCCGAGGTCGTCGCCTTCATGATGAGCGAGTGCCGCGGCCTGATCTGCGCCCCCATGGAGGGCGACGAGCTGGAGCGGCTCGACCTGCCCCAGATGGTCGGCGACAACACCGAGTCGATGCAGACCGCCTTCACCGTCTCCGTCGACGCGGGCCCCGCCTACGGGGTGACCACCGGCATCTCCGCCGCCGACCGCGCCATGACCCTCCAGCTGCTGGCCGGCGGCGAGGCCGGACCCGCCGACTTCGTACGCCCGGGGCACGTCTTCCCGCTGCGCGCCAAGCCCGGCGGCGTCCTCACCCGCCCCGGCCACACGGAGGCCGCCGTCGACCTCGCCCGGCTCGCGGGCCTGCGCCCCGCCGGCGCGATCGTCGAGATCGCCGGCGAGGACGGCGTGATGCTGCGGCTGCCCGAGCTCGTGCCGTTCGCCCGCAAGCACGGCCTGACGATCATCTCCATCGAGGACCTGATCGCCTACCGCCGCAGCGAGGAGCCCACCGTCAAGCGCGAGGCGGAGGTCCATCTGCCCACCGCGGCCGGTGAGTTCACCGCGTACGGCTACCGCTCCACCGTCGACGGCGTCGAGCACGTCGCCCTGGTGCACGGCGACATCGGCGACGGCGAGGACGTCCTCGTGCGCGTCCACTCCGAATGCCTCACCGGCGACATCTTCCACTCGCTGCGCTGTGACTGCGGTCCCCAGCTCAACGCCTCCATGGAGAGCATCACGCGGGCCGGGCGCGGTGTCGTCGTCTATCTGCGCGGGCACGAGGGCCGTGGCATCGGGCTGCTGTCCAAGCTGCGCGCGTACGAACTCCAGGAGCGGGGGAGGGACACCCTCGACGCCAACCTCGAGCTCGGCCTGCCGGCCGATGCCCGCGACTACGCGGCGGGCGCCCAGATCCTCGCCGACCTCGGCGTGCGCAGCGTGCGGCTGATGACCAACAACCCGGACAAGTCGACCGCGCTCGTCAGGTACGGGATCACCGTCCTCGGACGCGAACCGATGCCTGTCCAGGCGGGCGAGCACAACCTGACGTACCTGCGCACCAAGCGCGACCGGATGGGCCACGACCTGCCATGGCTGGACGCGGCCCCGGCGACGACGTGCGGCAACCAGTAGAACCCGTCATCAGCACAACCCCGTACAGCAGAACCGCGTGAGGCGAGACGCCGCGCGCGGCCGGTAGAACTTCGCAACAAGTGAGAATCGCGCCACCAGCAGGACTGTCCGACCGGCAGGACTGCGCAACGGCGGTGAAGAACGGCTAGGGAGAAACATGAGCGGCAAGGGTGCGCCCGAACTGTCCGTCCGCAACTGCGGAGACCTGCGCGTCGCGGTGATCGCGGCCCAGTGGCACGAGAAGGTCATGGACGGTCTCGTCGACGGCGCGCTGCGCGCACTGCACGAGCTCGGCATCGACGAGCCGACGCTGCTGCGCGTCCCGGGCAGCTTCGAGCTGCCCGTGGTGGCGAAGGTGCTCGCGGGCCGCGGCTACGACGCGATCGTCGCCCTCGGCGTCGTCATCCGCGGCGGCACGCCGCACTTCGAGTACGTGTGCCAGGGCGTCACCCAGGGCCTGACCCAGGTCTCCATCGACACCGGCGTCCCCGTCGGCTTCGGCGTGCTGACCTGTGACACCGAGGAGCAGGCCCTCGACCGGGCAGGTCTCGAGGGCTCGAACGAGGACAAGGGGCACGAGGCGGTCACGGCGGCGGTCGCCACCGCGACCATCCTGCGTTCAGTATCCGAACCCTGGCGCTGAGCAGCGGCCGCTTCCGCGTAGTCTGGGACCACCATGTCCAATAAGACGTTCGAGGAGCTCTTCGCCGAGCTCCAGCAGAAGGCCGCCGAGGGCGACCCCGCCACCTCCCGCACCGCCGAGCTGGTCGGCAAGGGCGTCCATGCCATCGGCAAGAAGGTCGTCGAGGAGGCCGCCGAGGTGTGGATGGCCGCCGAGTACGAGGGCAAGGAAGCCGCCGCGGAGGAGATCTCGCAACTGCTGTACCACGTCCAGGTGATGATGGTCGCGCGCGGAATCTCCCTCGACGACGTCTACGCCCACCTCTGAGCCAGCCCACCCCTCCGCACGTACACATCACGCGAACAAAGGAAGCCCGTCTCATGCTGCGCATCGCCGTCCCCAACAAGGGTTCACTGTCCGGACCTGCGTCGGCGATGCTCCATGAGGCCGGCTACCAGCAGCGCAAGGAGTCCAAGGAGCTCGTCCTCGTCGACCCCGACAACGAGGTCGAGTTCTTCTACCTGCGTCCGCGTGACATCGCGATCTACGTCAGCTCCGGCAAGCTCGACATCGGCATCACCGGCCGTGACCTGCTGCTCGACTCCGGCGCCGACGCCGAGGAGATCCTCCAGCTCGGCTTCGCCCGGTCCACCTTCCGCTACGCCACCAAGCCGGGCACCGCGGGCGGTGTCGAGGACTTCGGCGGCATGACGATCGCCACCTCCTACGAGGGCATCGTCGCCGCGCACCTCGCGGAAAGCGGCATCGACGCCTCCGTGGTCCACCTCGACGGCGCCGTCGAGACCGCCATCGAGCTCGGTGTCGCCCAGGTCATCGCCGATGTCGTCGAGACCGGTACGAGCCTGCGCAACGCGGGGCTCGAGGTCATCGGCAAGCCGATCATGACCTCGGAGGCCGTCGTCATCCGCCGCACCGGCGCGGACGGCGAGGACCCGAAGGTGCAGCAGTTCCTGCGCCGCCTCCAGGGCGTCCTGGTCGCCCGCAGCTACGTGATGATGGACTACGACTGCCGGGTCGAGCACCTGGAGCAGGCCGTCGCCCTCACCCCCGGCCTCGAGTCCCCGACGATCTCTCCGCTCCACCACGAGGGCTGGGTCGCCGTCCGCTCCATGGTCGCGGCCAAGGAGGCCCAGCGGATCATGGACGACCTGTACGCGCTCGGCGCGCGGGCCATCCTCACCACGGCCATCCACGCCTGCCGCCTCTGAGAGACCGACGACACACCATGTCCGCACCTGCTCCGGCGCCTCGGCCGCCCGCGCTCCCGGTCACCTTCCGGCCGACCCGTACCCGGATCGTCCTGCTGACCGTGGGCGTGGCCATGTTCGCCGCCGTCACCACCGTCACCCTGCTCCTCGACAAGCTCAGCCCGCCCGAGCAGGTCAGCTTCATCTTCACGGCCCTGCTCTTCCTCGGGGTCCTCGCCCTGCTGAGCCGGCCGAAGGTCGTCGCCGACGACGACGGTGTCACCGTCGTCAACCTCACCCGTACGCGACGGCTGGCGTGGGCGGAGATCCTGCGGGTGAATCTGCGCGCCGGCGACCCCTGGGTCTTCCTCGACCTCAGCGACGGCACCAGCCTGCCGGTGCTGGGCATCCAGCCCGGTATCGCCAGGGCCCGCGCCGTCGAGGACGCCCGCGCCCTGCGTGCCCTCGCCGAGACCCGCGGGACCCGGCCGGAGCAACCCGGCGACACCCGGCCGGACCAACACTGAGCGCTGGGACCGACATTTGGGGCAGCGACCCTGCCCTCCACAGCCCCGGCTTGATTACTCTGGTGGCGGCGGCGCCGAGTGCGCCCCGCCCCGCATCGCACGGCCCGTCGGCCGGCGGGGCCACCCTGCGACCCGAGGAGTGACTCCCTCCAGCAATGGACGGATCGTCCGGTAGTACCTGCGCCGCCCCCTCTCCGGAGGCGGCGGCATGATCGTCCCGCTTCTGCTGCTCGCCGCAGCATTCCTTCTCATCCTGGCCAACGGCTTCTTCGTGGCCGCCGAGTTCGGACTCGTCACCGTGGAACGCCCGGACGCCGAACGCGCGGCGGCCGAGGGCGACCGCCGGGCCAGCCGCGTCGTCGGCGCGCTGCGCGAGCTGTCCTTCCAGCTCTCCGGCACCCAGCTCGGCATCACCATCACCTCCCTCGTCGTCGGTATGCTCGCCCAGCCCGCGCTCGCCGCGCTGCTCGGCGGGCCCCTGACCGCGACCGGGCTGCCCGAAGGCGCCGTGCCGGGTGTGGCGGTGGTCGTCGGCATGCTGCTGGCGTCCGCCGTCCAGATGGTGATCGGCGAACTGGTCCCCAAGAACTGGGCGGTGTCCAGGCCGCTCCAGGTGGCCAGGTTCGTGGCAGGCCCGCAGACCGCCTTCTCGTCGGCCTTCCGCCCCGTCATCACCCTGCTGAACGCCGCCGCCAACCGCCTGGTACGGCTGGCGGGCGTGGAGCCGGCCGAGGAACTGGCCTCCGCGCGCACCCCGGTCGAGCTCATGTCGCTGGCCCGCCATTCGGCGCGGGCCGGCACGCTGGAGCAGGACACCGCGGACCTGTTCGTACGCACCCTGTCGCTCGGCCACCTCACGGCGCAGCATGTGATGACCCCGCGAGTGAAGGTGAGCGCTCTCCAGTCCGACGCCACCGCGGCGGACGTCCTCAACCTCACCCGGGCCACGGGTCTTTCACGCTTTCCCGTCTACCGTGAGCGCATCGACGAGATCGTGGGCATGGTGCACCTGAAGGACGCCCTCGCCGTGCGCGCGGAGGAACGCCGGCGGGTGGGCGTCGAGCGGATCGCCGTCGTCCCGCTGATGGTGCCGGAGACCCTCCCGGTGCAGCAGCTGCTCGAACAGCTGCGCAGCGAGCAGCCCATAGCCGTCGTCGTCGACGAATACGGCGGCACGGCCGGTGTCGTCACCCTCGAGGACATCATCGAGGAACTGGTCGGCGAGGTCAGGGACGAGCACGACTCCGACTCGGACGCCCGTCCGGAACTGGCGCCCGTCGCCCCGGAGGACGGACGGCCCGCGTGGGAGGCCGACGGCAGCTGCCGTGTGCTGACGCTCCGGCGGATAGGCCTCGAGGTGCCCGACGGTCCGTACGAGACCCTCGCCGGCCTCGTCGCCGACCTGCTGGGCCGCATCCCCGCCCCCGGCGACCGCGCGGAACTCCCCGGCTGGCGGCTGTCCGTGCGCCAGGTCGACCGGTACCGCGCGGAGCGGGTCCGTCTGGTCCGCACCGCCGACGCGGTCACGCAGTCGGAAGCCATGACGGGGGCCACCCGGTGAGCGCTCTCCAACTGCTGTTCGCCCTGCTCCTCGTCGTGGCCAACGGGTTCTTCGTCGGCGCCGAGTTCGCCCTGGTGTCCGTACGCCGCAGCCAGATCGAGCCGCTCGCCGCGGCCGGCTCCTCGCGGGCCCGGAGGGTCCTGCACGGGCTGGAGAACCTGCCGCAGATGATGGCCGCCGCCCAGTTCGGCATCACCGTCTGCTCCCTCACCCTCGGCGCCGTCGCGGAACCGACCGTCGCCCGCCTGCTGGAGCCCGTCTTCCACGCGGCACATGTCCCCGAGGGGATCATCCATCCGCTCGGCTACGCCATCGCCCTGGCCGTCGTGGTGTTCCTGCACCTCGTCGTCGGCGAGATGCTGCCGAAGAACCTCGCCATGGCGGCGCCCGAGCGCACCGCCCTGTGGCTCAGCCCCGGCCTGGTCGGCTTCGCCCGTCTCTGCCGCCCCGTCACCACCGCGCTCGGAGCCTGCTCCCGGCTGGTGCTGCGGGCCTTCCGGGTCGAGCCCAGGGACGAGGTCGAGGCCGTCTTCACCAGCGTGCAGCTGGGCCGCCTCGTCGAGGACGCGGGCCAGGCCGGACTGCTGGCACCCGCGGAGCAGGAACGCCTCGAGGACGCACTCGAGCTCGGCAGCCGCCCGGTCACCGACGTGCTGATCCCGCGCACGGCGCTGGTCACGGTCGCGCCCTCGGTCACCCCCCGGCGACTGGAGGAGCTGACCGTCCGCACCGGGTACTCGCGCTTTCCCGTCTGCGCGGACGGCGAGAGCCCGTTCATGGGGTATCTGCACGTCAAGGACGTCCTCGACCTCGAGGACGGGGAGCGTGCCGTACCCCAGCACGTCTGGCGGCCGATGGCGACCCTGCGCGCCGAACTGCCGCTCGACGACGCGCTCACCGTCATGCGCCGTGCGGCCACCCATCTCGCGCAGGTCGCCGACGCGTCCGGACGGGTCCTGGGACTGGTCGCGATGGAGGACGTACTGGAAATGCTCGTCGGCGAGGTACGCGACCCTTCCCACCGGGTCGCGCCCGGCACTCCCCGGACGGCCTCCGCCCCCGCGGTGACGGCCGCGCCCGCGCCCGCCGTCACCGGCGCGCGGGACAGCGACGCCGGAGCGCTCGTGAAGGGCTGAGCGGCGTACGCATCACCCGAAGGGAGGCTCCTGCGGGCCGCGGCCGGCCGGACCGCGGCCCGACAGGACCTCCCCGTACGCCTGCATCAGATCGGGCAGCCGCAGGGTCGACAGGTCCTCGCGGGTCGGCGGACCGGGACAGCCGGACAGCCGCAGATCGCGGTACGCACAGCTCTTCTCGTACAGCGTGCGCAGGAAGCGGCCGTTGCCCAGCTCGTCGATCCAGCCCTGGTCGACCACATGGCCGCTGATCGAGCGGAGCTCGTCGCGCGCCTCCTCGTCCCACACGTCGCCGTTGTCGGCGGCCAGCACCCCGCCGATCGCGGTCAGTTCCAGCGGCCGGTACGACGGGAAGTCGACACGGGTGGTGAAACGGGACGACAGCCCGGGGTTGGCGGCGAGGAGCCGGTCCATGCCCTCCGGATAGCCGGCCAGTATGACGACGAGGTGGTCGCGGTTGTCCTCGGCGCGCTTGAGCAGCACCTGCAGGGCCTCGTCGCCGTAGGCGTCGCCCTTGCTGTAGCCGGAGTTGGACAGGCTGTACGCCTCGTCGACGAAGAGCACGCCACCCAGCGCCGAGTCGATCAGCTCGTTGGCCTTCACCGCCGTCTGGCCGAGGAACTCCCCGACAAGATCGGACCGTTGGGCCTCCACCAGATGGTCGCCGCCCAGCAGGCCGAGGGCGTAGAAGACCCGGCCGAGGATCCTGGCGACGGTCGTCTTGCCCGTCCCCGACGGGCCGGAGAAGACGAAGTGCCGCTTCGGCGGCTGTACGGGCAGCCCCTGCACGGCCCGCAGCCGGGCCATCTCCAGCTGCGCCGACAGCGCCTTCACCTGCCGCTTCACCGGTTCCAGCCCCACCATGCGCTCCAGCTCCGCCAGCGCCTGCGCGAGCAGAGCCGGGTCGGTGGGCCCGGCGGGGAACCGCGGGGGAGAGGACGGCGACGACGTGGCCGACCTGCGACGCGGGCCGTCGGCCGGCACGACCGGCGCGGGTCCCGGCACGGTGACACCGGTGTCGCCGCCGAAGCGCGGCTCGGGGCCCTGGGCCGTCTCGCCCTCGGCCTGGACGTCCGCCGTGTCACCGCCGTATCCGGCCAGGGAGACGGCGGCCAGACCGACCGAGTCGTCGTACACGTCGATCCCGTCGTACTCGGCGATGGCCGCCAGGCGGGCCGCGGTGTCCATGAAGGCCGGATCGATGCGGTGCACCGCGCGGTACAGGGGCAGTGCCGCCGCGCTGCGGCCGGTGCCCTCGTGCGCCCGCGCCAGCCAGTACCGAAGCTCCTTGCGCTGCGGCTGCTCGCTGCGGCAGCGCATCAGGGCCGCGGACAGCAGCGGCTCCGCCTGCCCGTACATTTCCAGCCGCACCCGGGCCATGCCGCCGAAGAGCCCGGCCTCGATGCCCAGCAGCGGGTCGTCGACCAGCGGCTCCGTATGGCGTACGAGCTGCTCCCAGTCCTTGACGAGATAGGCCCGGCAGGCGTGCAGGAACCGCACCTGAGGGTCGGTGTCCACCGGCGGCAGCGCGGCGAGCGCCCGGTCGAGCTCGGGCACATGGCGGCCGTCGAGCCAGTGGGAGGCGTGCGCGAGCAGCAGATCACGTCCGCTCTCCAGCACCGGCTGCACCCACCAGCCCAGCCAGTACCAGGAGTTGAGGGTGCGGCGGTGGCGTGCCCGCTGCTCGCCGAAGCGGTCGCGGCTGCGGTACATGTGGAGCAGCGCCGTCGAGGTGTCCACCCGCAGGGCGTGCAGCCCCAGCCAGGCGTCGGCCATCCCCGGGTCCAGCCGGACGGCCGTGCGGAACTCCTCCTCTGCCTGCGGGTACGCGCCCATGGTGCAGGCGTCCACGCCACGCACCCAGGCCAGGTCCGCCGGCGGCCGTGACCCTTGCGTGCCGATGTCCATAGGGTCCCCCCACTCCCCCCTACAAACCGTGCACCAGTGTTGTCGCGCCGGGCGAAGGCCCCCGACCGCTGCCGGAACAGCCATGCCACGAGGGGGAGTTGGGCGCCCGCTGTGGCGTGGCAGCCGTCAAAGGCTTCCAGTCGTGCATCGTACCCGTGCACGGGGCGGCGATTAAGAGCGCCACAACGACCCGGTGACGGCGCGGAGATGGTGACCCAGGGTGAGCGACAGTGGCTCGCAAGGGGGAAAGGAGAAGGAAAACGGGCAGAACGAAGCCCCCGATCACGGGGGAACAACCGGGGGCTTCGCGTCTGCGACGGCTTCGAAAAGCCGCACATTGAGAACGTAAGACCTGTACGCCCCGTCGGTCAAGCAGAGTTGAGGCACTCTTGAGACGTAATCCCGACACCTCAGAATGCCGGGGGAAGGCCATTACTGCGAGTGATCGATTGGTGCGAACCTGCATTCCCGGCGGGCACCTGGAGCCACTCGTAACCCTTCGGGCACTCGCGTATCAGGGCATCGGCGAACGGTGCCGAAGGATCGGACAAGAAATGGCGCATCTCCGCCGCTGTCCATCCGTCCCAGAAGCCCGAGAGCGCCGCACCGTCACGCGCTCTGCCGCGTGCCCAGGACTCCTCGGCGCCCCGGTCCATCCACAGCAGCGCCGCGAGATACGGCCGCAGCGCCCGCCGCCCCGCCCCGACGCCCTCCACGAGGACCACGGGTGCCGCGGGCAGCACGCGCGGCGCGAGGAAGCGCCGGAGGTTCCAGTCGTACGGGTGATAGGCCGCGTCCCGGCCATGCGTCAGGGGCTCGATCACCTGGCTCAGCATCCGTCCCGTCCAGTCGAACAGCTCCTCGTGGGTGGCCAGATCGTCGAGGTGCAGTACGGGCACGTCCGCGCCGAGCGCGTCGGCCAGCCGGCCGGCGAACGTGCTCTTGCCCGAGCCCGCGTGACCGTCCACCGCGACCAGGCGCACGGGGCCGCAGGAGGGCGGCAATGTGCGCAGCCCGGCGGCCCGGCGCTCGAGGTCGTTCATGGGGCCACCCTAAGAGGCGCTCGTCGGGTGCGGCAGTCCGGTACGGTGCGGCGTCCCAGGTCACCCCGCTGACCCCGACGGCGGAACCGCCGGTGGACCAGACCAATATTGCTTCCGCGACGCGAGGCGAATCCCTGGCAGAAGCGAGGCGCGAACCGCGATAGTGGCCCCACTGTCGTGCTCCTGACTTGGGGGTCCCATGGCCAGACCTACTTCGCGCAGAGACGTTCTGGGTGCCGCCATCGCGGTAGCCGCCACCGCAGGAACCCTGTCCGTCGCGGCCGGCCGGGCAGTCGCCGCGAGCGGTGCGGCCGCCGTCGCCGCGGCACCTGCCAGGCGCACGCAGCCGCTCGTCGACAACCGCTTCTGGTCCTCCTACACGGACTGGCGCTGCGGCGACCGCGCCGGCACCAAGGCCGTCGCCGGCCGCCGCCCGGGCGTGGTGATCGCCCAGCCCGCCGGCACCACCGACTACACCGACCCGCACACCGGCACGACCGCCACCTGGGAGTACGCGACCTGGACCTCGCCGGTGCACCGCTCACGCGTGCCCGCCACGGAAGCCATCGCCTCCTGGAACGCGGACACCCCCGCCGGGACATGGCTCCAGGTGGAGCTGAGCGGCGAGTACTCGGACGGCGCCGCGACGCCCTGGTTCGTGATGGGCCGCTGGGCGGCCGGCGACCAGGACATCCGCCGGACCTCGGTGGACGACCAGGGCGACGGCAGGGCGAGCATCTGGACGGACACCTTCTCCGTCGACGACGCCGCGAGCGGGCTGCGCCTCGACTCGTACCGGCTGCGGCTCACGCTCTACCGCCGGCCGGGGACCTCCCTCACGCCCACCGTGTGGCGGCTGGGCGCGATGACCTCCGACATCCCGGACCGCTTCGGCGTGCCGGCATCGGAGCCGGGCCTCACCCGCGAGCTGATCGTGCCGAGGTACTCCCAGAACACGCATGTGGGCCAGTACCCGGAGTACGACAACGGCGGCGAGGCATGGTGCAGCCCCACGTCGTCGCAGATGATCATCGAGTACTGGGGACGCAGGCCCACCGCCGACGATCTGGCGTGGGTCGACCCCGCGTTCGCCGATCCGCAGGTCTGCCACGCGGCCCGCTTCACCTTCGACCACCAGTATGAAGGCTGCGGCAACTGGCCCTTCAACGCCGCCTATGCCGCGACCTACCGCGACATGAGCGCCGTCGTCACCCGGCTGAACTCGCTGACCGATCTGGAGACGCTGATCGCCGCCGGCATCCCGGCCATAACGTCCCAGTCGTTCCTGAAGGAGGAGCTGACGGGGGCCGGCTACGGCACCGCGGGCCACCTCATGACGGTGATCGGCTTCACCGCCGACGGTGACGTGATCGCCAACGACCCGGCGTCGCCGAGCAACGAGGCGGTGCGCCGCGTCTACCGCCGTGCCGAATGGGAGAAGATCTGGCTCCGTACGAAGCGCTACAACGCCAGCGGGAAAGTGGTCTCCGGCACAGGAGGCGTCTGTTACCTGTACTGGCCCGCGCACCCCACGGCCGTCCAGCAAGCGGCTCTGGCGGCCGTCGGCGTCCGCTGACGCACCGCGAGCCCCCGGCGGCAGTGACGAACGTCTCTACCCCGGGGGCCGCTGCCGCTGGCACTGTTGTGTGGCCAGGATCTTCCGCCCGATCCGGACGAAAGATCCCCAGGGGGAGCCACCTGCCGGACGACCGAACGAGACGCACCATGACCTCGAACGCAGCAACCGCCGACCGCACCCTGCCGACGACCCGCACCGGCGGCCCGGACGACGGACCCGACTTCCTCGAGCACGTCCTCGGCTGGACGCTCGTCGTGGTCCTGGCCATGCTCATCACCCAGGTCGGCCTGCTCTAGTCCCCGGTCTCCCGCCCGCGACGCCCCCACCTCCCGGGAAGCGCCCCGCGGGCTGCGGCTTTCTCCCCGGCAGACTCGTGACGCCCGCGTTCCGATCGGGCATACTCAGGCGCGCCACAAGCCGCCATGCAGCCTCTTTCGTGATCCGGAAGGGCACCATCGGCCTGGCAGAACAACCGGCGGCTCGCCCACACCCTTTGCGCGTGACCGCCGCAGCGCCCGACAGGGAGGAGAGCGCCGCCATGCCCGACCGCGCCCCGCAGCCGGTGGACCGTCAGCTGCCCACCGAAGAGGCCAGGGATCTGATCACCCTGGTCCGCGACATCGTCCAGCGGGAGATCGCCCCCCGCGCGGCCGAGGAGGAGGACGCCGGGCACTTCCCGCGCGAGGTCTTCTCGCTGCTGTCCGAATCAGGACTGCTCGGCCTTCCCTACGACTCCGAGTTCGGCGGCGGGGACCAGCCGTACGAGGTCTATCTCCAGGTCCTCGAGGAGCTCGCGGCGGCCCGCCTCACCGTCGGCCTCGGCGTGAGCGTCCATTCCCTGTCCTGTCACGCGCTGGCCGGATACGGCACCAAGGAGCAGCAGGGCGAGCACCTGCCCGCGATGCTCGGCGGCGGTCTGCTCGGCGCCTACTGCCTCTCCGAGCCCGCCTCCGGTTCCGATGCCGCGTCGCTGCGGACCAAGGCCGTCCGGGACGGTGACGACTGGGTCATCACCGGGACGAAGGCCTGGATCACCCACGGCGGCGTCGCCGACTTCTACACGGTCCTCGCCCGCACCGGGGTGGAAGGCCCGCGGGGCATCACCGCGTTCCTGGTGCCGGGCGACGCGCCGGGGCTGAACCCCGCGGTGCCGGAGAAGAAGATGGGCATGAAGGGATCACCTACCGCCCAGCTCCACTTCGACGGTGTCCGGATCCCCGACTCGCGCCGTATCGGTGAGGAGGGCCAGGGCTTCGCCATCGCGCTGTCCGCCCTCGACTCGGGCCGGCTCGGCATCGCCGCCTGTGCCATCGGCGTCGCGCAGGCCGCGCTGGACGAGGCGCTCGACTACGCCACCGGACGCAAGCAGTTCGGACGTCCCATCGCCGACTTCCAGGGCCTGCGCTTCATGCTCGCGGACATGGCCACCCGGATCGAGGCGGGGCGCGCGCTCTACCTCGCCGCTGCCCGGCTCAGGGACGCGGGACAGCCGTTCTCCCGGCAGGCCGCCATGGCGAAGCTGTTCTGCACGGACGCGGCGATGAGCGTCACCACCGACGCCGTCCAGGTCCTCGGCGGCTACGGCTACACGCAGGACTTCCCGGTGGAGCGTTTCATGCGCGAGGCCAAGGTGCTGCAGATCGTCGAGGGCACCAACCAGATCCAGCGGATGGTCATCGCCCGCCATCTGGCCGGCCCTGAGACGCGCTGACCCGCGCGCTCTCCACCGGCGGCGCCGCGAGTCTCGCCCACTCGGGGTCGCGGCGCCCCGGCAGCGTTCTGCCCCGGCTCGCCCACAGTTGGAGAAGCTCACGGTAGATGGGCGGATCGGCCGGGTGCGGAACCGATTCTTCACGAACGGGCACGACGAGGCGCCGACGGCCTTGCGTGGTCGGGGGATGCAGGCTCATGCCCGGCCAACGCGCCACGCGCGGAAGCGGTTACCGTCGGGACTATTCGAGCGCCAGTGCAGGGGCTACACGGTCGCCGACCGCGGCGCGAGGCGCTGAGCGGTCACGTTCCCGCGGCACCGGAAGCGCCCGACGCCCGGGGACACGTCCGCGGTCGTGATCGTCGGCGCGCCGGGAGCGCGTGCGGCGCCCCGGCACACGTCTGCGGTCGTGTTCGTCGGCGGGAGCGCGTGCGGCCTCAGTACACGTTTGCGGTCGTGTTCATCGACGCCGGGAGCGCGTGCGGCGCCCCGGCGCAACGTCTGCGGGTCGCACTCGCGGTCCGGGGAGCGCGTCGGGCTCCCCGGGGCACGTCCTTCAGGCTGCCCGGCGCATCGGCGGCACCTTCAGCGGCCGCGAGCCCGGGCCGCCGACGTGCGAGAACGGCTGGGTGCGCCAGTCCAGGCCCTGCGGCAGCGTCAGCAGGAGCGCGGTGTCCTGCTCCTGGACCTCCAGCGACTCGTCGGCGGGACGGGCGAGGGAGGCGTCCCGGCCGGTGCCCGAGCAGACCGTCAGACCGAACGGGTTCCACGGGGTGGGGCACAGCGCGTGCTCGGGCAGGACGTCCTCGTCCGCCAGCAGCGCGATCGGCTGAGCGCAGTCCGGGCAGATCACCCGGTACATCTCGAAGGTGTCGTACGCGTCCAGGACGTCCGTCTCCGCCGTCTCGGCCGGATCAACAGGCTCCGGTTCGGTACGTCCGGACTTGGAAGACACAGTCTTGACACTCTGCATGGAGAATCTCCCCCTTGGATGGGCCGACCAGGCATGTGCGGCCTCGACCACAGCAAGCAATGCCCACCGTGCAGGTCGGGTAACCGTGGGGTCACGGCGCATCGACCGGGCAAACCTGTGGTGTTGGTCACATGGAGGCCTCTGGCGCCCGTCCGGACGCTTCGGGACTGTGCCGGAAGCGATCCAGGGCCATAGGTTGATCCGCATGGAGGAGCTGGATCGTCAGATCGTGGACCTGCTCGTCAAGGACGGGCGGATGAGCTACACCGACCTGGGCAAGGCCACCGGCCTGTCCACATCGGCGGTGCACCAGCGCGTCCGCCGTCTCGAGCAGCGGGGCGTCATCCGCGGCTACGCGGCGGTCGTCGACCCGGAGGCCGTCGGCCTGCCGCTCACCGCGTTCATCTCGGTGAAGCCGTTCGACCCCAGCGCTCCCGACGACATCGCGGACCGGCTCGCCGGTGTGCCGGAGATCGAGGCCTGTCACAGCGTCGCCGGCGAGGAGAACTACATCCTCAAGGTGCGCGTCGCGACCCCACTCGAGCTGGAGCACCTGCTCACCCGGATCCGCTCGCTCTCCGGCGTCTCCACCCGTACCACGGTCGTCCTCTCCACCCCGTACGAGGCCCGCCCGCCGCGGATCTGACCCGCGGTGGTCCACGGGCCCCGGCCACGGACCACCGGCCCGGTACGGGGCGCGCCCACCGGCTCTCTAGGCTTGCCCCATGACCGAGAGCACCGCCCCCCAGAGCGAACACCGCACCGTGCTGCTGCGCGGTGGAGAAGTCCACAGCCCCGCCGACCCCTTCGCCACCGCGATGGTCGTCGAGAAGGGACACGTCGCCTGGGTGGGCTCGGAAGGCGCCGCCGACGCCTTCGCCTCCGGCGTCGACGAAGTGGTCGACCTCGAAGGGGCCCTGGTCACCCCCGCGTTCACCGACGCCCACGTCCACACCACCTCGACCGGCCTCGCCCTCACCGGCCTCGACCTGTCGGGTGCGGCCTCCCTCTCCGAGGCCCTTCGCCTCGTACGCGAGTACAGCGCCGCCCACCCCGCCGCCGGCCAGGTCCTCCTCGGGCACGGCTGGGACGCGACACGCTGGCCCGAGCAGCGGCCCCCGAGCCGCGCGGAACTCGACGAGGCGGCCGGCGGACGGCCGTTGTACCTGCCGCGGGTCGACGTCCACTCGGCGGTCGTCACCACCGCGCTGCTGGATCTCGTTCCCGGCGTCACCGGTCTGGCCGGCTTCCACCCCGACGCCCCGCTGACCGCGGCGGCCCACCACGCCGTCCGCGCCGCCGCCCATGCGGCCGTCACGCCCGCCCAACGGCGGGCCGCGCAGCGGGCAGCGCTCTCCCGCGCCGCGTCCCTCGGCATCGGCAGCATCCACGAGTGCGCGGGCCCCGAGATCTCCGACGAGGCCGACTTCACCTCCCTGCTCGCGCTCTCCCGTTCGGAACCCGGCCCACGGGTCGTGGGCTACTGGGCCGAACAGGTCGCCGACGAGAAGGACGCCCGGCGCATCCGCGAGCTCGGCGCCTCCGGCGCGGCAGGGGACCTGTTCGTCGACGGCTCCCTCGGTTCGCACACCGCCTGCCTGCACGCCCCGTACGCCGACGCTCCCGCCACCACCGGAAGCGCCCATCTCGACGCCGCGGCCGTCGCCGCCCATGTGGCCGCCTGCACCCGGGCGGGGCTGCAGGCCGGGTTCCACGCCATCGGCGACGCCGCCCTCAGCGCGGTCGTCGACGGTGTCCGGGCGGCGGCCGACGCGCTCGGACTCGAGCGGATCCGCGCCGCGAGGCACCGTATCGAGCACGCCGAGATGCTGACCCCTGAAACCATCGCCGCCTTCGCCGAGTTCGGCCTCACCGCATCCGTCCAGCCCGCCTTCGACGCGGCCTGGGGCGGCGAGGACGGCATGTACGCCCAGCGTCTGGGCGCCGAGCGGGCCCGCACCCTCAACCCGTACGCGGCGCTGCTGCGCGCCGGGGTGCCGCTCGCCTTCGGCTCCGACAGCCCGGTGACCCCGCTCGACCCGTGGGGCACGGTACGGGCCGCCGCCTTCCACCGGACGCCCGAGCACCGCATCTCCGTACGGGCCGCCTTCACGGCCCATACCCGTGGCGGCTGGCGTGCCGTCGGCCAGGACGACGCCGGCGTCCTCGTGCCGGGCGCCCCCGCCGACTACGCGGTCTGGCGCACCGGGGCGCTGATCGTCCAGGCGCCCGACGACCGGGTGGCCCGCTGGTCCACCGACCCGCGCTCCGGCACGCCCGGTCTGCCCGACCTCGGACCCGGTGCCGAACTGCCCGTATGCGTCCGGACGGTGGTGGGAGGGCAAACCGTCTTCGAGGGACCGAACGGGTGACGTAAGGACATTTCGCGCCGTCGGGCCGCATTCCCACCGTTCCGCCTCGACCTGCGGATCTTCGCCCCTGACCTGGTGGTTCCCGTAATTCTCGCTGATCAGGCGACTGTTGACAGCGAGCGCCCACCGGCCGGTAGGTTCGGGACAGTCCACCGAAGAACTCCGACCGGCAACCTCCACGCAAGTCGTCGAACGCCGCTGGGTCATGGGGTGGTGTGCCGCACCGGCGCACCACCACTGGGAGCCAGGTTCAGCGCCCGCGCCTCGGGGGCAGAGGGAAGGTTTCCGCCGGTCGGCAGGTGCGACCCGGGTGGGGCCCGGCGTTCAGTAGACAACGGCTCTCGGTCGACCCGCAGCCAGCGGGCCCCAGGTCGGCCCGAAGGACGCCGGGCCCGATCCGCTGCGTCCTGCCGGGCCGGCCGTCGTTCCGTCCCCATGCGGTGTCCTCGTCGTTCCGCCGCAGCTCCGTAGATCCGTGTCGCCGGAAACGCCATGCCGGGGCTCGCTATGGTTGGGCTCTGCGACGGACTTTAAGGGGCAGCAGTGAACGACGGTGGTGCGGTTCCCCATGGTGGACCCCAGGGGAGGCGGTACGGCCCGCTCGGCCGAGTGTTGGTGATCATTCCCACCTACAACGAAGCCGAGAACATCCGGTCGATCGTCTCCCGGGTGCGCGCCGCCGTGCCCGACGCGGACGTGCTCGTCGCCGACGACAACAGCCCCGACGGCACGGGCAAGTTCGCCGACGAGCTCGCCGTGCAGGACGAGCAGGTGCACGTTCTGCACCGCAAGGGCAAGGAAGGGCTCGGCGCGGCCTACCTGGCCGGCTTCCGCTGGGGCATCGAGCACGACTACGGCGTCCTGGTCGAGATGGACGCCGACGGCTCCCACCAGCCCGAGGAACTGCCCAGGCTGCTGACCGCCCTCAAGGGCGCCGATCTCGTCCTCGGGTCCCGCTGGGTGCCCGGCGGGCGTGTCGTCAACTGGCCCAAGCACCGCGAGATCCTCTCCCGCGGCGGCAGTACCTACTCGCGTCTGCTGCTCGGTGTGCCGCTCCGCGACGTCACGGGCGGCTTCCGGGCCTTCCGCGCCGAGACCCTGGAAGGCCTCGGGCTCGCCGACGTCGCGTCCCAGGGCTACTGCTTCCAGGTCGACCTGGCCCGGCGGGCCGTGGCCGCCGGATTCCATGTCGTCGAGGTCCCGATCACCTTCGTCGAGCGTGAGCTCGGCGACTCGAAGATGAACAGGGACATCGTCGTCGAGGCCCTCTGGCGCGTCACCGCGTGGGGAGTGGAGGAGCGGGCCGGCCGCCTCCTCGGCCGCAAGGCGTCACCGCCCCGGCGTCCGCGATCTTCCTGACAACCCGCTTACGCCGCTCCGGCAGGCGCCCAGGCACACTGGGAGCATGACGACCGGCGCACCGCCCCCGACCGCCCCGAGGCGCTCCCGCGCCCGCACTTTCATCCCCCTGACGATCGCCGCCTGGCTGGTCCTGGAGATCTGGCTGCTGACCGTCGTGGCGGACACGGCGGGCGGCTTCGCCGTCCTCGGGCTGCTCGTCGGCGCCGCGGTGCTCGGTGCCGTGGTGGTCAAGAGGGCGGGGCGGCGGGCCTTCGCGAACCTCACCGCGACGCTTCAGCAGCAGACGGGCAGCCAGGAGGCCGCGCCGTCCGTGCGGGCCGAGGGCAACGGGCTGCTGATGCTCGGCGGTCTGCTGCTGATGCTGCCGGGTCTCGTCTCCGACGTGGCCGGGCTGCTGCTTCTGGTGCCGCCGGTCCGGGCCCGGCTCGGCCGCGCCGCCGAACGCTCGCTGGAGCGGCGGATGAACGCCGCGAGGGCCGGCGGCCTCGGCGACGCTTTCCAGCAGGCCCGCATGCACCGCCCGGACGGCAAGGTCGTGCAGGGCGAGGTCATCCGTGAGGACGGCGCTCGGCCCCGCGACGACGAGCCCGGCCGGCGGCCGCCGCTGACCCCCTGATTCCCGCCGGGGTGCCGCTCCTTCCATGACGGCCGGCGCCGCACGGCGTCACCGGAGTGACCAACCCGCAGGCCGCGACGGGGGGTGCGGACGCCGACGGGCCGGGCCTGACCCGGCGCACGGTCCCGCTGGCCGTGTCGGCGCTCGACCGGCTTGTGTCGGTGAAGGACTACGAGGACTTCGCCCGCTCGCGGGCCGGCATCGGCCGGGCCGTCGCCCGGGAGGTCTTCGACGGCCGGCGCCAGGTGCTGCACGTGACGGTGGCCGGCGTCGACGACATCCCGGTCGCCGGTGACTCCGACGTCCTTCGGGCCCTGCGGTCCTCGCTGGCCCGGTACGGCGACGGACGGCTGCCGGTGCGGGTCGACGTCCGCGAGCTGGTGCTGCTGCTCCTCGCGGCGAAGGTGAAGGTCGCGCCCGACCACACCTGGACGGTCGTGGAGCCGAGGCTCCGGCAGGCCCTGCTGCGCACGTTCGGCCCGGAGAGCAGGGAAATCGGCCGGCCGGCGCGGCTGTCGGAGGTGATGGCGACGGCCCACCGGGTGCCGGGGGTGGAACACGTCGACGTCGACGTGTTCGGCGGCGTCCCGGCCTCCGCCACTCCGGAAGGACTGGCCGGCCTGGCGGAACGCCTCGGCGGGCCGGCGGCCACGGTCCCGGCCCGGCACGCCGAGTACGACGAGGTCGTGCACCGCGTCACCGCCGACGGCGGCGAGACGCTGACCTCGGTCGCGGGCCGCCACGGCATCCCGCTCGCCGAACTGCTGCGTCTGAACCCGGACATCACCGACACCCGGCGGCTGGAGACGGGGCGGCGGGTGTTCGTCTTCCGCGGTGTCCGGCCGGCTCAACTCGCCCTGCTCACACCGCAGGTGCCCGACACGCTGATTCTGACGGAGGTCACCGCATGAGCAGGGAACCGGACGGTCTCGCGGAGCTGCTGCCGCAGTGGCACCGGCTGCGCGACGCCGAGCGCGGGGAGCCGCTGCGTGCGCTGCTCGCCGTCATCGCCGAGCAGGTCGACCTGGTGCGGGACGGCGTCGAGCAGGGGTACGAGGACCTGTTCGTGGAGACGGCGGCGCCCTGGGTGCTGCCGTATCTCGGCGACCTGGTGGGCTATGCGCCGCTGCCCGGGTACGAGCGGGTTCCGACCGGCGGCCTGGGCGGCGCCGGCGGGGAGGAGGAGTCGCGTCGGCGGCTCGCCGAGGCGCTCGCCCCGCGCCGTGACGTGGCCGCCACCGTCGCCCACCGGCGCCGCAAGGGCACGCTGCACCTGCTGGAGGAGATGGCGCAGGGGATCGCGGGATGGCCCGCCAGGGCCGTCGAGTTCTCCCGGCTGGTCTCGCACCACCAGCCGGTGCGGCTGTACGGGTCGGGGTCGCCCGCGGCCGACTCCCGCCGGCTGGAGCGCGGCCGGCTGGCCGACGTGCGCCAGGGAGCGCAACTCGACCTGGCCGGTAGCCCGTTCACGTCCACGGCCCGGTCCGTGGATGTGCGCAGGGCGGCCTCGGAACGGCGCCAGGGCGGTCTGTCCCCGGCCGGTGTGGGGCTGTTCGTGTGGCGGCTGAAGCCGTATCACGTGACGCGGGCGCCGGCGTACTGCATCGACCGGGCGCGCAGCCTGTACACGTTCTCGATCCTCGGCAACGACAGCCCGCTGGTGACGAAGCCGGTGCCCGAACCGTCCGCGACGCACATCGCGACGATCGACAACGTGCCCGCGTACATCCGGCGCCGGCAGCTCGCCGACCGGCTCGCGGACCACTACGGTCCGGGCAAGAGCTTCACGATCTGGCGGGACGGCCAGGACGAGCCGGTCCCGATGTCGGACATCGTCGTGGCGGACCTCTCGCAGTGGCGGTACCGGCCGCGGCGTGGCCAGGTGGCGGTCGACCCGGAGCTCGGGCGGATCGCCTTCGGGTCGCGTTCGGCGCCGCGGCAGGGCGTGTGGGTCACCTACCACTACGCGTTCGGGGACGACGCCGGCGGCGGCGAGTACCCGCGCGAGCGCGACACCTCGCCGGCGGCGGAGTTCTACCGGGTGGGCCCCGGGCAGCGTTTCCAGAAGATCATGGACGCGTACGAGGAGTGGCGCGGCGACCGGCGGGCCGGCCGCTGCGGCCCCGAGGGCGTCATCGAGATCACCCACAGCGGCGCCTACCAGGAGCAGCTGGACTTCGACCTGGAGCGCGGCGACAGGCTGGAGCTGCGGGCCGCCGAGGGCTGCCGTCCGGTGATCCGGCTGCTCGACTGGTACAGCAACCGTCCCGACGCGCTCAACATCCGCGCCCAGGACGACTGCCCGCCGGGACGGGACGCGCCGCGGATCGTCCTCGACGGGCTGCTGATCACCGGGCGCGGGCTGAACGTGAGCGGCCCGGTCGGCGCTGTGGTGCTGCGGCACTGCACGCTGGTGCCCGGCTGGTCGCTGCAGCCGGAGTGCGATCCGCACTCGCCCGAGGAGCCGAGCCTGGTCCTGGAGCGGACCACCGCCTGTGTGCAGATCGAGCGGAGCATCCTCGGCACCATCGAGGTGATCGGCGACGAGGTGAACCACGATCCGCTGCCCATCCACATCCGGGACAGCGTCCTCGACGCCACCGGCCACGACCGCGAGGCGCTGTCCGCGCCGGACTGCCGCCTGGCGCACGCCGTGCTGCACGCCCATCGCACGACGGTGATCGGGGAGGTGCACACGCACACGGTCGAGATCGGCGAGAACAGCGTCTTCACCGGCCAGATGCGGGTGGCCCGGCGCGGTGTCGGCTGCCTGCGGTACTCGTACGTGCCGCCGGGCTCCCGCACTCCACGCCGGCACCGCTGCCAGCCGGACCTCGCGGGCGGCGAGCCGCTGCGGCCGCTGTTCACGAGTGAGCGGTACGGCACACCCGCCTACGGCCGGCTGTCCGACGCGTGCCCGCCCGAGATCCGCCGGGGCGCCGACGACGGCTCCGAGATGGGTGTCTTCCACGATCTGTACGAACCGCAGCGCGAGGACAGCCTGCGGGCCCGTCTCGCCGAGTACACCCCGGCCGGGACGGACGCCGGGATCATCCCCGTCACCTGAGACGACTTCTTCCGAACTACCCGAGGGGGACACCGAACCCATGCACGCTGACATCTCGCGCGACACCTTCCGGCCGGAGCGGCACTACTCGGCGGTGATCGCGCAGCAGGGCCGCGTACAGCTGGACGCCGACGCCAACGAGCAGGCGGCGATCCAGCTCCACCAGGCCCGGACCGCTCTGTCCGACCTGATCGGCACGCACGGCGGCCCGCAGGGCGCGACCGGTTTCGAGGTGCGTTTCCTCGGCGGCAGCCGGGAGCTCGACGACCTGTCCATCGGCGGGGGCCGCTACTACGTCGACGGCATCCTCGTCGATGCCACCCGGCCCGCTCCCGGCGTACCCGTGCCGGACGAGGACGAGACCGGCGACGCGGCGACGGAGCCGCCCGCCCCGCCGGCCACCTGGACCTACTGGGACCAGCCGGACGGCCACCGCGACCCGGAGCGCCCCGGCGACCGGCTGCCGACCCAATTCCCGTACCTGGCCTGCCTCCAGGTGTGGGAGCGGACGGTCACGGCGGCGGAGGATCCGCTGCTGCGGGAGGTCGCGCTCGGGGCGGCGATGCCGGACACCGCGGCGCGCCGGAAGGTGGTGTGGCAGGTCGTCCCGGTGCCGGGCTCGGAGCTGGAGCTCGAGGACGGGGCCACCAAGGACCAGGTCCGCGAGGCCTTCGCCAAGTGGGAGGCGGCACAGGCGCCGACGGCGCGGATGGCGGCGCGCAGCGAACGCCCGGACCGGGCGGACGAGGACCCGTGCCTGGTGCGTCCGGACGCCCGCTACCGGGGACCGGAGAACCAGCTCTACCGGGTGGAGGTCCATGAGGGCGGCCCGGCCGGTGAGGCGACGTTCAAGTGGTCCAGGGAGAACGGGTCGGTGACCCTCCCGGTCGACGAACTCGACGGCACATGGGTGGAGCTCGGCTCGATCGGCAGCGACGACAAGCTCGGCCTGAACGTGGGCGACTGGGTCGAGTTCGTCGACACCGCCTACACGAGCCGCCGGGAACCGCTGCCGCTGCTGCGGGTCGAGGAGCTCGACCTGCCGGGCCGCCGGGTGCGGCTGTCCGGCGAACCGGACCCGTCGGTGGGCAGGCGTCCCGAACTCGCCCCGTATCTGCGGCGCTGGGACCACCGTCCCGGTTCCCGCCCGGCGGGCTCCGGCCGCTCGAGGACGGCCGCGTCGAAGTCCCGCGGCGGCGCGCTGCGCATCGAGGAGGGAGTCTGGCTGCCCCTGGAGGACGGGGTGTTCGTGTACTTCGAAGCGGGCAGGACCTACCGCTCCGGTGACTTCTGGACGGTGCCGGCGCGCACGGCGACGGGCTCGGTCGAGTGGCCGGTGGACGCCGCCCGGCGTCCGCTGCTGCGCTCCCCGCACGGGGTGCGGGTGCACCGCGCCCCGCTCGCCTGGGTCCTCGGCGAGGGCTCGGTGGCCGATCTCCGGCTGGCCTTCGGGCCGTTGGCCGCTCCGCTGCCCGCCGCCGACGCTGAGGCGCTCGCCGCGGAGGAGAGCGCCGAGCAGGAGGCCGTCGCCGCGGAGCGTGCCGCGTCGGGCGGTTCGACGGGACCCGCCAACGGGCAAAACGATCAGGGACGGTCCGAGAACTGACGGTCCGCCGGGAAGGAGCACCACGATGGCAACCCCGCTGTCCGCCGACAAATTGCTCAGAGCCTTACGCAACGAAGGACTGCGTGTCGTCGAGCACCGAAGCTGGCGCACGCACAACCGCAACCACAAGGGCCCCTGGGGACCGGTGAACGGTGTGATGATCCATCACACCGTGACCTCCGGCACCTCGAGTTCCGTCGAGCTCTGCTACAACGGCCACTCCAGTCTGCCGGGCCCGCTGTGCCACGGTGTGATCGCCAAGGACGGGACGGTGTATCTGGTCGGCAACGGCCGGGCCAACCACGCCGGCCTCGGCGACGACGACGTGCTGCGCGCCGTGATCAACGAGTCGGCGACGCTGCCCGCCGACAACGAGGCCAACACCGACGGCAACCGCCACTTCTACGGCTTCGAATGCGTCAACCTCGGTGACGGCAAGGACCCGTGGCCGGCGGCGCAGCTGGAGGCGATCGAGAAGGCCGCGGCCGCGATCTGCCGTGCCCACGGCTGGTCGCAGCGCTCGGTCATCGGGCACAAGGAGTGGCAGCCGGGAAAGGTCGACCCGCGCGGCTTCACCATGGACGCGATGCGCAGCCGCATCAAGGAACGGCTCGGCGGCAAACCGTCGGGGCCGACGACGCCGCCCGCGCCGACCTACGAGCCGTTCCCCGGGGCGGCGTTCTTCCAGGTGGGCAGACGCAGCGCCATCATCACGGCGATGGGCAGACGTCTGGTCGCGGAGGGCTGCGGCCGCTACGAGGTGGGCCCGGGCCCCGATTGGTCGGAGGCGGACCGCAAGTCGTACGCGGCATGGCAGCGCAAGCTCGGCTATTCGGGCAGCGACGCGGACGGCATTCCGGGCAGGACGAGCTGGGACAAGCTCAAGG